>NZ_JAQOSR010000183.1:0-16104 GCF_046718885.1 Bradyrhizobium sp. UFLA01-814
CGGCGTCGCGTCGCTGCTGCCGGTGTCGGTCAGGTTGGCGAACGCCAGCGTGCCGGCGGTCGGCGCCGTGTTGTCGAGCGTAATCTGTAGCGCACCAGTCGTCGATGAATTGCCGACCGTATCGGTGAAATGCGCCGAAATCGATTTCACGCCGTCGGCGCCTAGGTCGCCTGCAGTGACCGTCAGATCGACGTAGTGATGTAGCAGATCGGTCGCGTCAATAGTGTGGACGACTGGATGCGCCAGCGAAGAGCCACCAAGCCACAGTTCAACCTTGTCGCCGAGTGCCACGCTTCCATCTAGGGACACTCTGAATGTCGGATTCGTGACTTTGGTGATGTTATCGGTGTGCAAAGCTCCTGAATCCGACGAATCGACCAGATCGGGCGTCCCGCCGGACGGAGTCATGTCAAAGGTAAGTGTCGTCGAAGTAACGAAGCCGTTCTGATCAAGCGTCGTAAGAGTGAAAGTGTCAGTGGCCGTTGTGTGAGACGTCACCGTGTAGCTGTAGGTCCCGTCCGCATTGACCGTCAGTGTACCATCTTGACCCACAATATTGCTGTAGGAGGCCGGTAGTGTCGCCGTGCCCTTAAGATACTCGGCCACTTGGATCGATGGGTCGAGCGAAGTCGCTGCCGGACCGGCCGTGCCGGCCGTCACTCCAACGATCTTGTAGGTATCCGTGAAGTGAACCGAGCTGGCGCCGACAGTATCGTTGAACAGGGGGAGACTGTTGAGCGAACCCGTGGCGGTAGTACCGACCGAACCCGCATTGATCGAACCGGCGTTGACGACTTGGACCTGGAGCGCTTCAAAGCCGTTGAGGGACAGACTGCCGCTATTGCCAAAACTAAAAGAATAGGTCGCACTACCTCCCTGGTTGGCGGCCAACCAACTGGCGTAGCCAGCAAGTTTGGTACTTATCAGCGCGTATTCCGCCGCGGTCACCACGATACGAATCGTGTCGTTGCCCCCGCCAGCACTGTATTTGTCAACATCGCTGGCTGGCGACAACGACTGCAACGAGCCGCCGACGATTTGATAGTGGTCGGATAGCGCATAGATGAAGAGGTCACTCCCGTTGCCGGTAGTGACCGTATCGCTTCCGGCGCCCGCAATGATCACATTGCTTCCATTTCCGACCTTGATGGTATCGTTACCACCGCCTCCATAGATCAGGTTGGTGCCATTGCCGGAATTGATGGTGTCGTTCCCGCCGCCGCCAACGATGATGTTGCTACCATTGCCGTCCGTAATGGTGTTGGTGCCTCCGGTGCCGGCAGCATAGATCAAGTTGCCGCCATTGCCGTCACTAATGGTCTCATTGTTGCCGCTGACGATGATGGTGTTGGCGCCGTTACCATCGCTGATGGTGTTGTTGTTGCCCGAGACCGTAATGGTATTGGTGCCGTTGCCATCGCTAATGGTATTGTTGTTTCCGGTCACGGTGACCGTGTTGGTACCGTTGCCGTCAGAGACGGTGTTGTTGTTTCCAGTGACCGTGACCGAATTGGTCCCGTTGCCATCGCTGACCTTGTCGTTGCTTCCGGTCACAGTCAGCGTGTTGGTGCTGTTGTTGCCCGAGATCGTGGTGTTGTTGGTGTCCAGCACGCCCGCATAGGCCATCTGCCCGACGGCCGTGATCGGCGGCCTTGCTGGTGTTGAGCTGTCGGACGACGAAAGGGCCCAGCTGCCACCGCCTACGGCGGCACCAATGCGCTGGGCCGAAGCCGCCACCTTGACGCCGGTTGCGGCCGCGATCGCGTCGATGAATGCCGCGCCGTACTCACCCTGCGCGACCGCGCAGCTCCACAACCGCAGTTCGCCTTCCTCAGCGATCGCGCTGCCCAGATGCGCCAGATCACGCGCAACACGATCCATGGTGTCAAGCGACAGCAGCCCGGCCGAAAAGGCCATCATTCCAGGTTGTCCGTGGACGACGATGTGGATCGCTCTCAATCCGCTCCGGGCTTGGACTGCCCGTACCATCTGGCGGACTGCCGGTTCATCGTCCGAGAGCAGGATCGCTTCAACATCCGGCCGGATGCCAGCAAGCAGCGTTTCGAGATCATCGATGCCGCGGTCGATGAAGGCGATCTCGCGTTCGACGCTCGCACCGGTGGACACTCCCCATTGGCAATCATTGAGCCGGAACCCCGCGATGGCGGCCGAAGTGGTCGAAGATACTGAAGCAACTTTGGATCCAGCGGTCATGATGGCGTCCTGCAATAAAGCTGGTGCTAAAAGAGCGTCTATGTGGAATGAGATTGCTGCCGGCAACGACAGGGTTTCAAATGGGCCGCGCGGGGCGATTGGCGATGCCCGTGTCGGTGCGACGGACAAACTCGACGCCCGCCGATCAATCCGCACCGGCGGAGTGTCCGCTGTAGAAGGCGAGCGTCCGATCGAAAAATCGATGGAGGTTGACGAGTCCGCCCCCGAAAGCTCGCGGAATCGCGCTTCAACCTTGGCCCAGTTGGACGGTGGCTTGGCCTTCCTAATGAAACAAACGCGACGCAATACACACACTCCCAAAAACTCTGCCGACGCAGAGCAGGTGTGATTGCAGTCGAAAATCACTTCATCAAACTGCCTAAACGCTCATTCAAAAATCTGCGAGCGTTTCGGCCGACAAGCAATTGCCACGTCGTTTATGTTATTTGCTCGTCCACCGTGTGAAAGATCTCGAACGCACTACCCTGCCCGCTTCGGTGCGGCTCTGAACTCCGCACTCATTAATATACTTTGTCGTCAAACCGGCTCGTCGTGGGAAGCTTGCAGTCCATGTCCGCATAAAATCCGAGCAAGCATCCCAAAACCTAATTTAGATGCAATTTGCCGCAAATTTGCGCGGCCGTCTAGCGCCGCACGAGGTTCCCGCTTTTACCATTAATGATGAACCGACAAGGGGTTCCTCTGCATCACGCTTCGTATCCGTGGCTTTACGGGGAGGCCACGACAAGCCGTGGTCGCACGCGCGCCCTTGAAACGATCATCCAACGTCCGGCTGACAACGGCGACGGCGATCTAGACCTGGCCGCGCGCGTCTAAGAAGCGCTTCAAGACTTCGTCCTTCTCAATAGCAGGTCCCGGAATCCCCTCCGAGCCGGCCGCAAGCCTCCCCGTTGGATTGCCGCCACTGCGTGACCGCCAGCGGCGGCTTGCTCGCGTCCGCCGGCGCGGCCGATAGCCTGCTGCGCTCCTCTTCGAGGAGCTGCGAATGAAGCTTCTGGATCTGGATGTTGCGCTCGAGCAGGGACATCGTTCTTGTCTGAACCTGCTCGGCCAGCGCCTTGCGCAGCGCATTCTCGCGGTCGAGCAGTTCGGGAAACGGCAGCAGCGGCCGGACGAGATCGGTCGCCTTGATCACGCAGGACGCCCGCGCCACGGCTTGCGCGATCTGATCCGGAAACGCGCTCCGGCATTCCGCGAGCGCTCCGCTCAGGTTGACCGTTGCCGCCGTCGGTACCGGTGTCACCTCCGGTATCGTTGTCGCCGCTGGTGCCGGCTCTGTGGGCGCTGTTGCCGTCTCCGTTGTTGGCTCCGCTCCCGGTCCCGCCTCCTTTTCGATGACCTGGCGAGGGGCGCCGCAACAGGACAGCAGGATGCAGAGCGCGACAACGACCAGGCATCGCGCGCGCTTCGGCCAAGCCCGTCCATCCCGATGCACCATCGGGTCTCCGGTTGGCGCAACAGATGTGCCGCCATGCGTCGCGTTCTGCCAGCGAGAACGAAATGTCTGTGCAATCAGGGACGCAGAAGCGCGCTCTCCACCGTGGCAAACAATTCGTATTGGCAAAAATGACGTCTTCAAAAATGGCTCGGTGCGAAATCGCACCGACCCCAGCTGATTGATTTTAGATACAATTTAGCTGTTTGCGCAATAGCGACCTGGTGCACCGGCGGCCCGCACGATAGCGCCGCTGCGCTGCACTATCGGCGCAGCATCGTCGGCGAGCGCGCCGGATCTCATCTCGTCGGATGATCGGCCTTGTTTGACAAACCAATCTTTCGCTGCGCTCGTCGGTTGCCGGCGTTGCTGCGATGCTGTCGGATCGGCGCGTGCGCCCGATGAGAACCGTGTCGGCGTTTGGCGAAAATTTCCGCTTCTTCCCGGCCAAGCCCTTGCTCTAGGATTAGCCATTTCAGCTAGGGTGCTCACCCACGATGCGCCCGTGGAATTTTAGAACCACAGCATACAGTGACTGATCCGGGCGTCATGGGGATTTGAGATGGCCGATCGCATTGCACTTTTCATTGATGGTGCGAACCTGCACACCACCGTCAAGAACCTCGGCTTCGAAATCGATTTCCGGCGACTGCTCTCGGAGTTCGGCAAGCATGGACAGATCGTGCGCGCCTACTTCTACACGGTCGTGAGAGACGACGACGAGTTCAGCAGCCTTCGGCCGCTGGTGGATTGGCTCGATTACAACGGATATGCGGTCAGGAGAAAGTTAGCCAAAACCCACGATGACGGCGAAGGGCGGCGGCGAATGAAGCGCAGCATCGGCATCGAGCTCGCGGTCGACGCATTGGAAATCGCGCACCGCATCGACCACGCGTATCTGTTCTCTGGCGACGGTGATCTGCGCGCCGTTGTCGAAGCTGTCAGGCGGGCTGGTGTCCGCGTGACAGTCGTTTCCAGCATCCGAACCAAGCCTCCCATGATCGCCGACGAGCTTCGCAGGCAAGCTGACGTCTTCCTCGAACTCGAAAGCCTCAGGGCTTCGATCGAACGTCCAGCGCACCCGATCGCGCCCGAGTGAAATCGCGGGCGCCTCTTCCGGCGAGGAAGCAAAAGGGCGGCTTTGCTTGTCCGTAAATCACCGAGTTGCGCGAGTCGGGCGCTGACATCACTATCCCCAAACAACGAAACAGAGGGTAACACCCATGTGGAGGTCGGTCGGCTGCCTGTTGTTGTTCTTGGCGGCGACGAGCGCTGCGATCGCCGAACCTTCCCGGTTCACCTGCGACACGCCGCGGGGCAAACGGGTCGAGCTCGGCCCGTCAGGCAAAGGCGGTGACGCCCAGTGGATCGATGACGATCTCGATACGGTCCGGCCCGCCGTCGTGATCGATGGCGACACCTTCACGGTCACCTGGGGGACATCTGTCGCGGCCGAAGGCAAGGGAGGAGCCAAGCTCACAACCTACGTCTTTGCCGCCGCCCGCCGTTCCGCCGCGTCGATCTTTGCGACCCGCGTGGACGACACCACGGCCGAGATCTTCCGGTTCTATTTTGGCGACAAATCGCTCTACAAGTTAACGAGCCGGCTGGGGGGCCCCGCCGCGGACACCAAGGCCGCACCCTTCGTTGCGACTTACCTGGCGACCTGTCGTCAGCAGTAGTCGGCCGCCGCCAACCTTAAGACAGGCTTAACTGATCTTTCATGTTCCAGTCCCCGGTGTTGCGGCTCGGCACCAGCTCGCATGACCATAAAATGTCAGGTAAATCATTGAATTTTATTAAAAATGCTTGGATTTGCGCGCACGGGAACTCGATGGTTCGGCCCCACTTAGGGCGCCTGTGTGGCTGAAATGTCATAGGTCGAGGAACTGTCCTTTGTTACCCTTCGGAGGATTCTACGTAATATTTTTGTGAGTTTGGGGGCGGAGATTATGAAGTCGGCATACACGGTCATTGCGTGCCTATGCCTGGCGGCAACGCCAGCATGTGCCGAGGTTTTTTCTATTAATGATGCTCTACGCCAGGCCATGCAGACCAACCCGGGTATCGGCGAGGCTTCGGCGAACCGGCGGGCGACGGAAAGCGAGCTACGGCAAACCCAAAGCACACTGCTGCCGCAGGTGCGCATTGACGCCAGCTACGGCCCGGAAAAATTCGACCAATCGCCGGGCTTCATTACCCCGAACATTCAGTCGGCGCCGACCGTTGGTTCAGGACCATGGCGCAATGGCAGCCAGGAATCGGTCGTCGTACGCCAGCTGCTGTGGGACGGTTTTTCGTCGATCTATGACGTCTGGCGCCAGACCGCGCGCGTCAATGCAGCTGCCTCCCGCGTCAAGGAGAGAACCGAGCTGCTGGCCCTCGATGCCGCCGAAGGCTACATCGACGTCGTGCGCTACATGCGGCTGGTCAGTCTTGCCCAGCAAAACGTCGCCAATCACGAGAAGATCTTTTCAAACGTGAACTCCCGCTTCTCGGGCGGCCGGGCCGGCGAAGGCGATCTGGAGCAAGCCCGCGAGCGCGTCGAGGCCGCCCGCGCGGCACTCGCCGAATTCCAGCGCAGCCTGGATGACGCCAGGGCGAAGTACCGCAAGACGGTTGGCCTTGAGCCGATCAATGTTCGCTTCCCTGCTCCTCTCGCGGGATTGCCGCACAGCCGCGACGAAGCGCTGGCGACCACCCTCCGGTTCAATTCGACGATTGCGGCGGCACAGTCCGACGCCGACGCCGCCAAGCATGCGTTCAAGGCCACGGACGGCACATTCGGCCCGAAATTCTATCTCGAGGGACGGGCAACCCATTACGACAACTCCTACCCTTACGTGGCGACCCCAGGAACTCCCTCCATTACGCATGAGGACTACAGCGGCAAGGTTGTGATGTCGTGGGACATCTTCCGCGGCGGCCAGGATGCCTGGAACAGGTCGGAGAAGGCCGAGCGCTTTACCGAAGCCACCATGCGCCACGCGCGCTTGCAGCGCGACGCGTATGAGTCGATCGACAAGGCGTGGAATGCCCGTACGATTACGGTCACGCGCATCGCCGCTTTGACGCGTCAGCTGGAAGCGGACCGCAAGACCATCGTGGCGTTCCAGAAGGAATACGAACTCGGCCAGCGTTCGCTGATCGATCTCTTGAACGCGCAGAACCAGTTCTTCAACGCGTCGGTCTCGCTCACCTCAGCCCGCGGCGTCGTGGTTTTCGCCGACTATCAGCTGCTGGCCGCGATGGGCACCTTGATCGAGTACCTGAAGGCTCCGCCGCCGGTCGATGCTGCGCCGACGGACATGCTTTCGATCGGCCTGCCCCGCTACTCGTTCCCGACGCTTCGCGTGAACCTCCCGCAAACCGGGTCCGAGCCGCTGCGCGTCGCCGTTCCGGCGCCTGTGGCCCGTCCTGCCAAGACCTATGCGGCAGCCCAGCCGAAGGATGTTGGCTTTGCGGACCGCTTCACCGGCGCGACGACGACTGCAGCGGTGCCCGGTTCAGCGGAATGGATGCAGCAGCAAAAGACCGCTGCGGACGGCCCGAACGTCATTTACGCGGATCCGTCGGTCACGGCGAACGCGAGCTCCTATGCGTCGACCAAGCCCCACTGGCTGCTGTCGGCCTTCCCGAGTTCCGCGCGATAGCGACCGCCAACAAGCTCAGGACAGGACTGCCGGAAGGGCCCCAAGTCGGGGCCCTTTCGATTCCTTATTAATCGTTAAGATAAGTTTCGCTGAATTTGTTCGCTGTTTGTTGTAGTCTGCCCGAAATCTAATGCGATTGCTGCATTTCCATTTTGCTTGTCGAGGTTTCAGTTGTTGTTTCGAACCCCCAGCGCGGCGGCCGACGCCGTCCGCCCCTCGCCGGATGACTCAACCTCAAAGCCTGTCGCGATAAATGGGCCACGCGCGCTGGGCGACGATCCCCTCACCGCATCGTTGACTTATCTTGCCGCCCATCACGGCCGCGCGGTCAGCCGCGAAGCTCTCCTCGGCGGACTTCCGATCACGGACGGACGCTTGTCCGTCTCGCTCTACGACCGCGCGGCAAGGCGCGCCGGTCTGGAGACCGAGGCCGTCAAGCGCGACATTTCAGACATTCCCGCGCTGGTCCTGCCGGCCGTCCTCGTCATGAAGAACGGCTCCGCGCTGATCCTTCTGGGCGTGGACGCGGCGAACAAGACGATCAAGGTCGTTGATCCGGCGGCGCAGACCAGCCCGCGCGTCGCCGACATCGCCTCGCTCGCCACGGACTATACCGGCTATGCGTTCCTGGTGAGAAGCGCGCCGCAGGCCGATGCGCGCGCCGTCGCCGCAGGCGACATCCCCAAGAGCCACTGGTTCTGGTCGGTGGTGAAGACGCATTGGCGCAGCTACGGGCACATCGCGGTCGCGGCCTTTCTGACCAACATCCTCGCGCTGGCGACGCCGCTGTTCACGATGAGCGTCTATGACCGCGTCATCCCCAACGGGGCGATCCCCTCCCTGATCGCGCTCTCGATCGGCATGGGGCTCGGCATCGTCTTCGATTTCATCTTCCGCATGGTCCGCAGCCGCATGATCGACGTGACCGGCAAGACCATCGACGTCGTGCTGGCCGCGAACATCTTCGAGCATGTGATGTCGGTGAAGATGGCGCAGCGGCCGACGTCGGTTGGCATCCTGGCCAATCAGCTCCGGGACTTCGACTCGGTGCGCGAGTTCTTCACCTCCGGTAGCGTGGTTTCGGCGACCGACCTGCTGTTCGCCATCCTCTTCGTCGGGGTGCTGTTCCTCATCGCCGGACCGCTGGCCTGGATCCCGCTGATCATGCTGCCGCTGGTCATGCTGATCGGCTTCCTGCTGCAACGCCCGCTCGATCGCGCCATCAAGCGCTTGCAGGCAGAATCCGCCGCCCGGCACGGTGTGCTCGTCGAGTCCTTGTCCGGCCTCGAAACCGTCCGTGCGACCGGCGCCGAGGCCCGCATGCAGACCTTGTGGGAACGCTCGGTTGCCGCGACCGCCCGATCCGGCGAGGACGTTCATTTCTGGTCGTCGATGTCGCTGACGAGCGCGAGCACGGCCCAGCAGATCACGAGCCTGCTCCTCGTCATCGTCGGCATTTTCCTGATCCTCGACGGCAAGCTGAGCGTCGGCGCGCTGGTCGCCGCAAACATGCTCGCCGGGCGTGTTCTGGCGCCGATCGCCGGGATCGCCTCGGTGATCACCAAGGGTACGCAGACGATCACGGCCCTCAAGGCGATCGATCGCATCATGTCGATCGAGCGCGAACGGTCGCCGACCCGGTCCTATGTCACAAGACGAATCGAAGACGGCAAGGTCGCCTTCGAGAACGTGTCGTTCGCCTACCCCAACGCGCCGGGTAACGCGCTCGAAAAGGTCAGCTTCAAGATCGAGGGCGGAGAGAGGGTCGGCATCATCGGCAGGGTGGGCTCTGGCAAGACCACGGTCGGCAGGTTGCTGCTCGGATTTTACGAACCGAAGGAAGGCCGCATCCTGGTCGACGGCGTCGACTCGCGCCAATACGATCCCTCGGACCTGCGCGCCGGCATCGGCTTTGCGATGCAGGATACCGACCTTTTCTTCGGCAAGCTGCGTGACAACATCGCCCTTGGCAAACCGGAAGCGACCGACGAGGAAGTCCTGCTTGCCGCGCGGCTCTCCGGCGTCGAAAGCTTCATCGCCGGCCATCCGATGGGCTATGACATGCCCATCTCGGAAGGCGGCCGCAGCCTGTCGGGCGGCCAGAAGCAGGCCATCGGGCTCGCGCGCGTTTTGATCCGCAAGCCTCGCGTGCTCTTTCTCGACGAGCCGACGGCGCACTTCGATATTCGCAGCGAACAGGAATTCCTTGAGCGGCTCAAGGGCCTCAATGATGATCGCATGACCATCATCATTTCGACCCATCGCCTGTCATTGCTGAACATGGTCGATCGCTTGCTGCTGTTCGACAATGGCCGCCTGGTTGCCGACGGCCCGCGCGACAAGGTGCTCGCCCTGCTCCAGGGCCGGCCGGCGTCCGCGGCCCCGTCGCCGGAGAATACGATTCAGCCGAAATCCGCATAACGAGCAAATACATTATGGCGTCTTCCGATTTCACATTTGCAAATGATATCCGGTCCGCGGCGCTGCTGCGCACGCCGCGCACCTCCCGCATGCTGCTGTGGACCTCTTGCGCGCTGCTTGCGACGTTCCTGATCTGGGCTCATTTTGCCGTGCTGGACGAGGTCAAGCGCGGCAGCGGCCGCGTCGTGCCGTCGCGGCAGATGCAGGTGGTTCAATCGCTCGAAGGCGGGATCGTCGGCGACATCCTGATCCGGGAAGGCGACATCGTTCAGCAGGGCCAGTCCCTGATGCGCATCGATGATACGAAATTTGCTTCCGAGTTCGGCGAAATCCGCGAGCGGCGCGCGGCGATGGCGGCGCGGGTGGCCCGCCTCGACGCCGAGGCGCGCGGCCGAGCCGAGATCACCTTCCCGGACGATCTCGACAAGATGGTTCCCGCCGCCGTCGCGACCGAGACCAGCGTGTTCAAGATGCGGGGTCAGAAGGTCGCACAGGACATCGACGTCCTCAACCAGCAGGTCACCCGCCTCACCGGCTCCCTCAAGCTCCTGGAGCGCGAGCAAACCCTGACGCGCAGGCTGTATGAGCAGAAGGTCGTGCCGGAGATCGAGATGCTGCGACTTGATCGGCAGGCAACCGAGATGAAGGGACAGCTGGCCGAAGCGCAATCGAAGATCGCGAACATCACCGCCTCGTTCCGCTCGCAGGCCGACGAGGACCTCGCCAAATCGCGTGCCGACCTCGCCGTGCTCGACGAGAATATCAAGTCCGCCCAGGACCGGGTGCGCCGCACGGATCTGAAGGCGCCGGTCCACGGCATCGTCAACAAACTGAACATCAGTACCATCGGTGCCGTCGTACAGCCGGGCGCCAACCTCATGGACATCGTGCCGCTGGACGACACGCTGCTGGTGGAAGGCCGGATTCGTCCCCAGGACATCGCGTTTATCCGTCCCGACCAGGACGCGGTGGTGAAGATCAGCGCCTATGATTCCTCGGTCTACGGATCGCTGAAGGGCAAGGTCGAACGCATCAGCGCCGACACCATCGTCGACGACAAGGCGGAAAAGACCGAACGCCAGGAGACCTTCTACCGGGTCATGGTGCGTACCGATAAGAACCATCTCGGCACCGAGCAGCATCCGCTGCCGATCATTCCGGGCATGGTGACCACGGTCGAGGTCCTGACCGGCGAGAAATCCGTGCTGGACTATATCGTGAAGCCAGCGCGCCTGCTGCGTGACGAGGCCCTGCGCGAACGCTGATCGCGGCCACGGATTCCGTGGTTAACCGATCGTGACCTCGATTCGTTCAATTTCGAACGAACCGGCAAACCCCAGATTGACCGCCTTTTCGTCATTCGAGGTGGCGGCCCCCTCCACTTAACTCCGCTTAAGCGGCCAAGGCGCCAGTCTGCGTCCCGATAACAGCGGGGACGCAGATCGACGCACAGACGTTGACGGTCCCCGACATTGGGGACGTCATATGAAGTCGCTGAAGTTTGCTTCGTCGGCGGTCATGGCCGCGGCTGCACTGACCATAGGTCTTTGCGCAGCGCCTGCCGCGTTTGCCGCGGACGAGCTCTCTCTCGGAAAACCCGCCGGCGAGCTCGCGCCCGCCGCGGACGCCGCGTCGAACCGGCCGCCTGCCACCTTCTTCACCATCGCCGACGTTCTGGCCAAGCTAGACCGGCAGCGCGGTCGTGGTCCGAACGCCATTCGTACCGCCTCGCTCACGCCGCCAAATATCGCGACCGACGCGGTGCCCGCGGCGAAGCCGCTTCCGCCTGTCGGCGCCGAGCCGTTTGGCCTGTTCACCTTCCGCGCACCGGAAAACGGCCTGTGGCGCAAATGGCGTGGCCTCGAATCGGATCTCGCAAGGGAGCAGAGCGTGCTCGAGCAATGCCGGGAGAGCGCCGCCGGCTGCCCATCGCAAGCCGCGCAATTCCTTCGCCTGATCGGCGCGGTCAAGTCCAAATCCGGACGCGACCGGCTGGATGAGGCCAACCGCGCCGTCAACCAGGCGATCCGCTATGTCAGCGACTTCGCCCAGCACGGCGAGCCCGACCGCTGGACCGCCCCGCTCGCCACCTTTGCGACCGGCAAGGGCGACTGCGAGGACTATGCGATCGCAAAATACATCGCGCTCAGCGAAGCCGGCTTCCCGCGCGACGATCTGCGCCTCGTGCTGGGCCGCGATCGCGCCATCCGTCAGGATCATGCCGTGCTGGCGGCGCGGCTGGATGGCCATTGGCTGATCCTGGACAGCCGCCGCTCCGAACTGATCGACGACGGCGAGCTCGGCAACTTCACGCCGATGTTCGCGATCAACGACCGCGGCGTGCAGCTGTTTGCGGCACCTTACGCCAAGCGGCTCCCGCTCGGCGATGAACTCGACGCGGCGCCGGCGGCCGCCAATGCGGCGGAGACCGAATGGACCGGCGTGGAAGCGCTGGACGCGGCAAGCCCGCTCTTGGGCTTCCTGCCTGTGCTGATGTGATTGCGCGCGAGAAAGGCGACAATTCAATCAATAAAAATCCGCGGAGACGTCTCCGCGGATTTTCGATTTTGCTGCAAGCCTGGCCTAGAAAATATGAACGTTGGTAGCCGCCGGCAAGCCGGTGCTCACATGTGCGAGGTCCACCTTGTCGGAGCCTGTGCCATTTGCCGAGTACCAGAGCTCCTGGGTCGTATTGTTGAAGAAGAACTTGTTCGTGCTTGCACTTTCGTTCCAGGCGCTGGCGTTGTTCTCGGTCTGGCCGGTGACTGCCGATGACGTGAACTGACCAGCCGTAAGGGCGTTTGAAGCGCCCGTCGGCAGGCTCAGACCGGCCACGTCGAGAAGGAGCGTATCACCGGTGTTGAAATCACTGACGATTTCGTGGGCGCTGAGATTGAGAACAAACTTGTCGTCCCCACCATTGCCAGTGAGCGTCTCGTTGGTTGGTCCGGCGACAATGACATCATTGCCGGCCGTGCCCATCAGGGTCGTGGTGCCATTGATGTTGATATTGATGGTGCTCGACGCCGTGTCGCCGTCACCGTCAATCGTCGACACGTTGAAGCTCAGATCCTCGGAGACGTTCGTGGTCGACGAAACTCCGACGCCAACCAGGTCGACCTTGCCGCTGCCTGTCACGTCGGTGAACTGGACAGTGTAGAGCTGCAGGCCGGCCGGCGCTGTGGGCGTCGACCATTCGGTGGCGACCGTGGTGTGGGTGGAAGGATCGAAATCACCGGATACCGATGTGATGGAGGCGGCGTGCACTCCGTCCCAATAAGATACGACATAGTGGATTTTGTCGCCGCCGGAGTAGTGCGAGAACGTGTAGTTCGCGACCGACTCGTTTGCCGGCGGATGGAACGCGGCGTTGCCGACCGGGCTGGCGATTGCGCCGCTCGTGAAATCGAACAGCAGCTTTTCATTGGGGTCGAAGTTATTGTTGTCGACGCCCCAACCGCTGGTTGATCCGTTCACACCGCCTTGGCCGCCGCCGGAAGCCGTGCCCGAAACAACCGCCAGCTGATCGGTGTTCGAGGAAAGAACCTGCTCTTCCGATGGTCCCGAGCCGAAGGAGGATGAACTGCCGACATTCTGGATCGTTGTCTCCGTGAATGGCTGAAGCAATGTAAATAGGTAGTGACCGGTTGTGTCATCCAGATTCAGCGTGAAGATATTGTTCGCCGCCGACGGGGCCGCACCGATATAGGCCGTCAAATTCTGTCCAAGTGCGTCGATGGAATAGTGCACGGCCTGGCCATTGAACGTCAGGCCGGCCGGCGCCGTGTTTCCAGTCAAGGTGAAGTCATATGCGCCGAAACCATCGGCGCCGGAGAACACGGGCAGGTTACCGACCACGGACATTCCCGCGTAATCTGCAATGATTCCATGCTCGATCGTGCCGAAACTCGGGCCGTCGTCGAGGAAGCTGATATGCGTGCTGATGTCGGCGGTGGCCGTCACATGATCGCCATCGGCGTCCGTCAACGTGACCGTCGCGCCGATCTTGCCGGCCGTCATCGTCAGCAGATCGTTCGAACTGGCGGTGCTGTTGTGGTGGAGCGAGAGATAGTCCGCCACATAGAGCTGGCCGGTGATCGGATCGATGGCGATCGCGAAGGCCGTTTGGCCCGTCAGGCTGGGGTTGGCGACATCGTTGCCCACAGTACCGATGATCCGGCCGCTGGCATCCAGCGACAGCGCGATCCCCGTGCCATCCGTCAATGTCAGGCCTGACGCAGCGCTGAGGACGCTCAACGCGTAGGTCGTAGACCCCGCGCCGTCAGAGCCGAAGCTGCCGCCGGCCACCGTCAGGATGCTGCTCGCACCCGTCGAGGCAAAGCTGAGCGCACCGTTGTCAAGCGACGCTGCCGACACATCGGTGTCGACGCCCTTGTTCGCAACCGTGCTGAACAGCGCGGCGACAGTGCTGGCGGCACCGTTGAACGTGATCGCAGTGGAGCCGAGCACGTCGCTCGCGCCGCCGATGGTCTGCACGCCGGGCGTCTCGTCCACGCCGATCGTAGCTGCACTCACAGTCGCCGTCGGCGCCGTCGGGCCGCTGTCCTGGATCGTGAACACGCCGGTGCCGAGGTCGAGCGGCGTCGATACGCTGTCGCCGTCGGCATCGACGATGGTCTGCACCACCTGCAGCAGATTGGCGCTAGTCAACGTCAGCGTGGCCGCATCGTCCGGATTGTTCGGATCGGAGTGCCAGATGTTGTTGACCTGCGTGAACGTCACGATCCCGGTCGCGGGATCAATGGTGATCGTGAAGTAGGTCGTCGCGCCAACCGAACCGGTGATGGTGTTGCCGGACTGGTTCAGCAGAATCTGCGCACCCTGTCCGATACCATCGCCGTCGCCGGCAGTCTTGTCGGTCGCATCGAGCGCATAGAGGCCGGAGGCGACGTTCGAGCCCGTCAGCTTCAGCGTGTAGGTCGTCGAACCCGCACCGTCGCTGCCATAGCTGCCGCCGGTGAAGTTGTCGGAGAAGTTCGCCGTCACGGAAACAAGCCCGTTCGGCGCCGTGCCGCCCGCGGTGTCGGTGCCAACAGGACGCGTCTCGTCCAGCACGAGCGTGTCGGTCGGGCCGGTCACCGTGCCTGCGGTCGGGCCGCTGTCCTGGATCGTGAACACACCGGTGCCGAGGTTGAGCGGCGTCGTCACGCTATCACCATCGGCATCGGTGATGATCTGCACCACCTGCAGCAGATTGGCAGCCGACAGCGTCAGCGTCGCCGCATCGTCCGGGTTGGTCGGATCGGAGTGCCAGATATTGTTAAGCTGGGTGAAGGTCACGATGCCGGTCGAAGGATCGATCGTGATCGTGAAGTAGTTGGTGCCGCCGACCGAGCCGGTGATGGTGTTGCCGACCTGGTTCAGCAAAATCTGCGCACCCTGTCCGATACCATCGCCGTCGCCGGCGGTCTTGTCGGTCGGATCGAGCGCATAGAGGCCGGAGGCCACATTCGCACCGGTGAGCTTCAGCGTGTAGGTCGTGCTGCCGGCACCGTCGCTGCCGTAGCTGCCGCCGGTGAAGTTGTTGGAGAAGTCCGCCGTCACGGTGTCGAGCCCGGCCGGGGCCGTGCCGCCGGCGGTGTCGCTGCCAACCGGACGCGTCTCGTCCAGCACGAGGGTATCGGTCGGGCCAGTCACCGTGCCAGCGGTCGGGCCGCTGTCCTGGATCGTGAACACGCCGGTGCCGAGGTTGAGCGGCGTCGTCACGCTGTCGCCGTCCGCATCGGTGATGGTCTGCACCACCTGCAGCAACTCAGGGCGCGTCAACGTCAGCGTCGCGGCATCGTCCGGGTTGGTCGGGTCGGAGTGCCAGATGTTGTTGACCTGCGTGAAGGTCACGATCCCGGTCGTCTCGTTGATCGTGATCGTGAAGTAGGTCGTGCCGTTCGCCGAGCCGGTGATGGTGTCACCGACCTGGTTGAGCACGATCTGCGCACCCTGCCCGATGCCGTCGCCGTCACCGGCGGTCTTGTCGGTCGGATCGAGCGCATAGAGGCCGGAGGCGACGTTCGCGCCGGTCAGCTTCAGCGTGTAGGTCGTCGACCCAGCACCATCGCTGCCGTAGTTGCCGACGGTGAAGTTGTTGGAGAAGTCCGCCGTCACGGTGTCGAGCCCGGCCGGGGCCGTGCCGCCGGCGGCGTCGCTGCCAACAGGACGGGTCTCGTCCAGCACCAAGGTGTCGGTCGGACCGGTCACCGTGCCCGCGGTCGGGCCGCTGTCCTGGATCGTGAACACACCGGTGCCCACGTTGATCGGCGTCGTCACGCTGTCGCCGTCCGCATCGGTGATGGTCTGCACCACCTGCAGCAGGTTCGCGGCCGACAGGGTCAGCGTCGCGGC
>NZ_JAQOSR010000184.1:0-15988 GCF_046718885.1 Bradyrhizobium sp. UFLA01-814
GTCGTAGGGATCGCGCCGCTCATCGCGGCTTGGCCTGCGCCGCGTCGCGCAGGCCGTCGCTGGTGGCGCGCAACAGCGTCAGCAGCAGGCCGTTGAGCGGCGTCGACACGCCGTGCCGTTCGCCGGCCGCGACGATCGCGCCGGTGAGAGCGTCGGCTTCGAACGGGCGTCCCGCGACACGATCGAAATACATCGAGGTGCCGGCGTCGGGCGGATAGGTCAACAACGTCGCCAGCATCAGCGCGGCCTCGTCGGGCGCGAGCTGTGCGCCGTCGGCGCGGCCGACATTCGCGGCCTCCTCGAGGATGGCGCTGCACAGCGCCTTGACGTCCGCGCGGCGGAACACCGCCTGCCGCTGCAAGGTGAGCGCGGTGATCGGATTGGCGACCGCATTGAGCAGAAGCTTGCGCCACGCCAGCGTGGTGAAATCGGCGGAGCGCCGCACGCGCATCGCCGTGCCATCCAGCAGCGCTTCGAACGCGCGTCCGTCTGTATCATCGGCAACCGCGAATTCATGCTCGCCGGCACGACGGAAGCGGACGCGATCCGGCGCCAGCCGTTCGCCGTTGTAATAGACGATGGTCGGAACGACCGTGGCGGCGCCGACCAAAGGTGCCAGCCGCTCAGCGTGGCCGATACCGTTCTGCAGCACCGCGACACGCGTCCGCGGCCCGCACAGCCTCTGCAGCCAGGGCGCGCTCGATTCCGTGTCCTGCGCCTTGGTTGACAACAACACCCAGTCGACCGGCGTAGCCCCTGCCGGATCGGTGAGGGCGCGCAGCGGCACCTCCACCGTGCCTTCCGCCCGCTCGACCGTGAGGCGATCGAGCGGGCGCCGGACACAGGCGATCACGTCATGCTTGTCGACCGCCCGCAGCAGGCCGGTGATGATACCGCCGATGCTGCCGAGGCCGACGATGGCGATGGTTTTGCGGTCGGATTGTCCTGTCATGGCGTGACTCTGGGCTTTGCGGAGTGTGTTGCATTGGTTGGAAAGTGCAGGCCGCTCATGTGGCTTTCCGCCGCAGCCAACGAAGCCGCCGATCCGCGGTCTTCGCATCGCATCATCACACAATGACGCCAAGCCCGCAAAATTCGGATAGCAGGCCATCGGCAATTTCACCGGAGCCTGGCGCCGGATTGCGCTACACTCGCATCCATAAAATCAGCGCGGCCTCGGCCGAGAGGCCGGCACAGATGGGAGCATGCGCATGCAGTTCAGGGTTTCGCCGACATCGCTGCAGGACAGTTCGAGCGCCGAGGAATGGCAGGCGCGGGTCGATCTCGCGGCGGCGCATCGACTCGCCTACATCCACGGCTTTTCGGAAGGTATTTTCAACCATCTCACCCTCGTGGTGCCCGGCCGCACCGACCGCTACTACCAGATCCCGTTCGGCATGCACTGGTCGGAGGTGACAGCATCGTCCTTCATGGAGGTCGGCATCGACGATGCCGAGGTGAAGCGCGGCGAGGGTGAGGTCGAGCGCTCCTGCTATTGCATCCATGCGCCGATCCACAAGGCGTTGCCGCAGGCCAAGGCCGTGTTCCACACCCACATGCCGTATGCGAGCGCGCTGACGCGGCTCGAGGATCCGCGCATCAAGGAAATCGGGCAGACCGAGGTCGGGCTGTCGGAAGCGATTGCCTATGACGATCTCTACACCGGCCCCGCGCTCGATCCCGAGGAAGGCGCGCGGCTCGCCAGGGTGATCGGCAACAAGACCATCCTGTTCATGGCCAATCATGGCATCTCGACCGTCGGCGAAACGGTCGCCGATGCTTATGACCGGCTCTATTACATCGAACGCGCCGCGCAGGTGCAGATCTACGCGATGTGGACGCAGCAGCCGCTCAAGCAGTTGCCGCAGCATGTGGTGGAGAAGACCAAGCGCGATTTCCGCGACGACCATCTCTACAACGGCCCGTCCCCGGCGCAGCGGCATTTCGATGCGCTGAAGCGGATGCTGGATCGCAAGGAGCCGGACTACGCGACGTAAGGCTGGCAGGGAGCGCGCCGCAACCTCCGCCGTCGTCCCGGCGAAAGCCGGGACCCATAACCACAGGGTAATGTTGTCGAAGCCAGCTGTGGCCCCAGCTCGCTCAAGCACGATGAGTGGTGGTTATGGGTCCCGGGTCGCGCTTCGCTTGCCCGGGACGACGCCGGTGTTTACCTGCCCAGCTACTGGCTCGCCCACACCACGCGTGCGATCCACGCGACTTCCTCGGCATCGAGCATGCGGTCGGGGTGCTCCGGATTGAGCGATCCGAGTTCCAGCATCTTGGCGGTGCGGCGTCTCAATTCCTTCACCATCACCTCGCCGCCGGTGGTGCGCACCACCACGCGGTCGCCGCGGCGGATCGCGGTCGCGGGTGACACCACGATGATGTCACCTTCGCGATAGGCCGGTTTCATCGAGTCGCCCTCGATCTCCAGCGCATAGGCGTGCTCGTCGGTGGTTGCCGGTAGCGCGACTTCGTCCCAGCCCTTGCCGGCGGGAAAGCCGCTGTCGTCGAAATAGCCGCCGGCCCCGGCCTGCGCGAAGCCGATCAGCGGCACCGACTGTCCGCCGCGCGCGCCATCGCCGAGCAACTGCACGAAGGTCTCCATGCTGGCATTGCTCGCCGCCAGCGCCTTGGAGAGCGATTCGGTCGAGGGCCAGCGCTCGCGCCCGTCGCCGGTCACGCGCTTCGACTTGTTGAAGGTGGTGGGGTCGAGTCCGGACTGCTTGGCAAGGCCGGACGGCGACAGCCCGGCGCGTTCGGCGAGCCGGTCGAGCGCGGCCCAGACCTGCGCGTGGGTCAGCGGTCGGGTGGCTTTGGGCTGTTTGGCCATCGAGGGTATCCCGGATGGTAGGAATTATTGCCTGAAACTTGGCGTTTTCGCAAATCTGCCGGCCGATGTGTCCTGGCACCGCTTGAGTTGCGCCGCCGCCGCCGATACGGTCCCTCGCTCGCCAGATGGCGTCTGGGGCATTTCCCCTCAAATCCGGATAAAACCCCAAGAGACTCAAGGACAAAAGGGAAGGCCGGCCCGTGCCGATGATCTACAAAATCACCCCCGCTTCGGCCTGGCGCGAGGCCGAGCGGCAGGGCGTGTACCAGGGCAGTGCCGACGACAAACGCGACGGCTTCATCCATTTTTCCACCGCCTCCCAGGTGGCCGAGACCGCGCGCAAGCACTACCACGGGCAAACCGGCCTGTTCCTGGTCGCGGTCGATGCCGATGCGCTGGGCGATGCCCTGCGCTGGGAGCGGTCGCGCAATGGCGAGCTGTTCCCGCATCTTTATGGCGAACTCGACCTCGGCGCGGTCACCGAGATCCTCGACCTGCGCGCGCGCTCCGACGGTGGCCACGACGTTCCGGAGCTCAAGCCGTGATCCGTGCCTTCGACGCCTTCTCGCTGCCGCTGCTTCGTTGGTTCGATCCGGAGGATGCCCATCGCATGGCGATCCAGGGCTTGAAGCTGCTGCCGCCGATCCGGCAGCGGCCGGATGACCCCAAGCTCGCGGTGCGCGCCTTCGGACTCAACTTTCCAAACCCGATCGGCATGGCGGCGGGTTTCGACAAGAGCGCCGAGGTGCCCGACGCGCTGCTGCGGCTCGGCTTCGGCTTTGTCGAGATCGGCTCGGTGACGCCGAAGCCGCAAGGCGGCAATCCGCGGCCGCGGCTGTTTCGCCTCGAGCGCGACGAGGCCGTCATCAACCGCATGGGCTTCAACAATGACGGCGCGGAGGCCGTGCTGCGGCGGCTCGCCGCGCGCGCCAGCGCCGGCGGCATTATCGGGGTCAATGTCGGGGCCAACAAGGATTCGCCCGACCGCGCCGCCGATTATGTGAAGCTGATCGAGACCTTTGCGCCGGTCGCGAGCTATTTCACCGTCAACGTCTCCTCGCCGAACACGCCGGGCCTGCGCAATTTGCAGCAATCGGCAGCGCTCGACGATCTGCTGGCGCGGGTCATCGACACCCGCGAGCGCGTGCGCAAGAACGCCGGCGATTCGCCGGTCCTGCTCAAGATCGCGCCGGATCTGAGTCTGGCCGAACTCGACGATGTCGTGCACATCGCCCGCTCGCGGCGCGTCGACGGCATGATCGTCGCCAACACCACGCTGGCGCGGCCGTCGACCTTGCGCGAGGAGAATCGCGCCAAGGAGCAGGGCGGCCTGTCGGGCCGTCCGCTGTTCCGGCTGTCGACGCGGATGGTGGCCGAGACCTATGTCCGCGTCGAAGGCGCGTTTCCGTTGATCGGCGTCGGCGGCATCGATAGCGGCGGCGCCGCGCTGACCAAGATCCGCGCCGGGGCAAGCCTGATCCAGCTCTATTCCTCGCTGGTCTACAAGGGCCTCGGCCTCGTCGACGACATCAAGCGCGATCTGTCCTCGACCCTGCTGCGCACCGGCCGCGATTCGCTGTCGGAAATCGTCGGCGCCGATGCTGCGACGATTACAGCCGAGGACTGGCCGGTGAGGTAGGTGCGTGTAGCCCGGATGAAGCGAAATCCGGCTGCGCTCTAACCTCCCCTTGAAAAGGGGAGGTCGCTTTGCTCGCCAGAGCAAAGCGGGTGGGGATCAGCTCTCTCCATGAGCTGCGTCGCCTGCGGCTGACCCCCATCCCGACCTTCCCCCTTTCAGGGGGAAGGGGAAGAGAACTTCGTAGCCCGGATGAAGCGAAGCGCAATCCGGGACAGTCTTCCCGCGGCATAGGTCCCCGGATTTCGCTTCGCTGCATCCGGGCTACGGACTTACGCCGTCTTGAACGTCTTCCTGAGCAGTGCCGGATAGCGCAGGCCTTGCAGGCCGCCGCGCGCGACGTAGAAGCCGAGCAGCGCGATCCATAGGCCGGTGTTGCCGAACGAGCTGAGCGCCCACCAGGTGGCGAGGAAGATCGCGAGCGAGGCCAGCATCAGATTGCGCATCTCGCGCGCCCAGGTGGCGCCGACATAGATGCCGTCGAAGCCGAACGCGAATACGCCGGGCAGGGGCGCCAGGATCACGAACGGCAGGAACTCGCGGGCATAGCGGCGCACGTCGTCGCTGGTCGTCATCAGATTGATCAGCGCCGGTCCGAACAGCGCGAACAGCACTGACACCACCAGCGCAAAGCCGATGCCCCACAGCAGCACCAACCGGGTCGAATCGGAAAAGCCGCGTGCGTCGCGCGCGCCGAATGCGCGGCCGCACAGCTGCTGGGCGGCATTGGCGAGGCCGTCGAGGAAGAAGGCGCTGACCAGCAGGAAATTGTTCAGCACCGAATTCGCCGCCAGCGTCACGTCGCCCTCGCGCGCGCCCTTGGCGGTGAAAAAAAGGAACACGACGATCAGCGCCGCGGTGCGGACCATGATGTCGCGATTGACCGCCAGCATGCGCATCAGCTTGGCGCGGTCGAACAGCGTGGCCGCGGGAACGGCAAAGCCGCCTTGCGAGATCCGCCACGCCACGACGATGCCGACGGCAAAGCCCGCGGTCTCGGCGAGCACGGCGGCGATCGCGGCACCGGCAATGCCGGCGCCGTAGACCTGCACCAGCAGCACGGTCGCGGCCATGTTGATCAGGTTGATCACGATCTGCAGCGCCAGCGCCAGATTGGCGCGGGCCTGGCCGACCAGCCAGCCCAGGATGACGTAATTGGCGAGCGCCAGCGGCGCCGACCAGATCCGGATCATGAAATAGCTCTTGGCCGCGCGGGTGACGCCCTCGCTGCCGCCCATCAGCTGGAACGTGACCGCGGCGAGCGGCACCTGCAGCGCGATCAGCGCCGCGCCGATCAGGCCGGCGACGATGAAGCCGCGCACCAGGATCGCGGCATATTCCTTGATCTCGCCGGCGCCCTGCGCCTGCGCGGTGAAGGCCAGCGTGCTCATGCGCAGGAAGGCGAACAGCCAGAACAGGCAGTCGAATATCACCGAGGCCATCGCCACCCCGCCGAGCAGCGCGGCGTCGTCGAGCCGGCCGATCGCGGTGGTCGAGACGATGCCGATCAGCGGCGTGGTCAGGTTGGCGACCATCGCGGGGCCGGCGATGGCAAACACCTGGCGCGTCGTGATCTTCGGGTGGACGGGTGCGTGCATGGCTACAATTGCAAGGAATATCCGTTTCTATCGCGACATCCGTCGCGCGACCATGCCGGAATTGTTCTCAGAGCAATGCGATGGCGGAGGGGCAGCGGGCAAGGCATTGCATGCTCAGAGCACCACGACCATGCCGTCGCTCGCCGCCGTGTAGGGCAGGTCATCGATGCGGCCGAGCATGTCGTCGCTCATATGGGTCAGCACCACGCGCTTGGCGTTGATGGCGGGCAAATGCGCTTCCAGTGTCTTCAGGCTGAGATGGTTCTTGACCATTTTGTCGTACATGTAGGCTTCGGCGATGAAGAGGTCGGCGTCCTGCGCCGCCGGGATCAGCGCGTCGGTCCATTCTGTGTCGGCGCTGTAGCTGATGATGCGGCCTTCCGCCCCGACGCGATAGGCGAGGAACGGCCCGCCGGATTCGCCATGCACGACAGGGTAGGGCGTCACGGTCACCTCGCCGAAGCTGCGCGTTTCGCGCGGCGCGAGCGTGACGACGGACAGATCGAAGCGTTGTTTGGTTTTGGAGGAATGCTCGAACATCACCTCCATCACCGCTGGCAGTTTCGTCTCGATGCCTTGCGGCCCGGCAATCACCAGCGGCCGGGTGCGGCGGGAGAATTGCGCGTCGAGCAGGAAGAACGGCAGGCCGGCAAAATGATCGCCGTGGAAATGCGTGATCAGGATCAGGTCGATTGCGTCGCGTTCGATCTCGAGCCGCTTCATCGCCGGCAGCGACGAGGCGCCGCAATCGATCAGGAAATTGCTGCGCGCACCGCTGACGTGGAAACAGGTGTTGAAGCGGCCGCCGGAGCCGAATGCATCGCCGCAACCGACAAATCGCAATTGCATCGGCTGCGCACTCTCCCTGGGATCAGCGGCCGCGCGGCGCGCCGAACAGCCGCGACAACAGCCAGATCGGGATCACGATGACAGCGCCGAGCAGGAAGTAGCGCCAGGCCCAGCTGATCGCGTCGAAGCCGAAATCCCAGATGCTCTGGAACAGCCTGCGGATGCTGTAGAGGATGTTCCACGGATCGAGGCCGATCGCGGCGAGCACGACACCGACCAGAATCGACAGCAGAATCAACCGGAACGCCACGGAGAGCGGCGATCCGCCGAGAAAGCGGTACAGGCCGTCACTCCGGCCGGCCGGCAAGTCCCGGATGTCGTTTGGCATTGTTGTCTCCCGCGGAATCGCCCGCATTATAGGTCACGGCGGTGCACATGGGAAACCCGCGCACTGCGATCAATGGCTGCCATGCGCGCTTCGGATTTAACTTCCTGTCATGGAGATTAACATCCGTTCAAGCGTCTCCAGCCGGTCGGCTTCGCGCGGCGGCTTGTCCCAGCGCAGGCGGCTGATCCGGGGGAAGCGCATCGCGACGCCGGACTTGTGACGCGGCGAGCGCTGCAAGCCCTCGAATGCGACCTCCAGCACCAGTCCCTGATCCGGCTCGTGCACGACATGCCGGACGGGACCGAACTTCTCGGTGGTGTTGCGGCGGACGAAGCGATCGATCTGCAGCAGCTCCTCGTCGGTGAAGCCGAAATAGGCCTTGCCGACCGGCACCAGCTCGTCGCCGGCATCGCCGCGGGTCCAGACGCCGAACGTATAGTCGGAGTAATAGGACGAGCGCTTGCCGTGGCCGCGCTGGGCATACATCAGCACGGCGTCGATGATGTGCGGATCACGCTTCCACTTCCACCACGGACCTTTCGGCCGTCCGGGCAGATAGGGCGCGTCGCGCCGCTTCAGCATCACGCCTTCGACCGCGTCGGCATCGTCGCCGGCGCCCGCACTCTTGGGATCGGCGCGCGCCGCGGCCAGCTCTTCCCAGCTCGCGAACGGGACGGTTGGCGACAGATCGATGCGCGGATCATTCAGCCTGGCGACGAAGGCTTCGAGATGCGCGCGGCGTTCGGTGAAGGGCAGCTCGCGCAAATCGTTCTCGTCGTCGCCGAGCAGGTCGTAGGCGCGCAGATGGATCGGAAATTCCTTGATCAGCTTCGGCGAAACGACCTTGCGGTTCAGTCGCTGCTGCAACACGTTGAAGGTCTGCACGCGGCCGTCGCGCAGCACCAGCAACTCGCCGTCGATCGCGAATGAAGCATGATGCCGAAAAGTGTTAAGCGGTTTTCGGGAGTCATCATGCTTCAAATCTAGAGTATCTTGCAGATGCAGCGACGGCATGAGGTCGGGGAAGCTGCCGGTGATATCCTCGCCGGTGCGCGAATAGAGCCGCGCCTGGACGTGGCCGCGCGCATCGCGGCCGGACACCGCCTGCACCCGGATGCCGTCCCATTTCCATTCCGCGCTGAAATCGGCGGCGTCGAGATTGGCGAAATCGCTATCCTCGATCGCATGCGCCAGCATCACCGGGCGGAACGGCGCAGGGTCGCGGTTGACCGGCTTGTCGCCGCGGCCCTCGAGCCAGGCGAACAGGTCGAGATAGGGCGGCGACAGGCCCGGCCACATCAGCTCGATCTCGTGCGCGTCTTTGTCGCCGAGCGCCGCCGCCGCGGTCTTCGCCAGCCGCGCCGAGATCCCGATCCGCATCGCGCCGGTGACGAGCTTCAACAGCGCCCAGCGCCCGGTCTCGTCGAGCTCGTCCAGCCAGCGCGCCAGCTGCGCCGGCAACTCGGCCTTGCCGAGCGTGCGCAGCGTGGTGACGACGTCGGCCAGCGTCGGAGGAGGCGGGTTGTTATGGGTGCGGAGAATCTCACTGCTATCGCGCCCGCGGTACCCCTCTCCCCAACCCTCCCCCGCAAGGGGGGAGGGAGCCTGCCCACCGATGCGTCCCTCACTGACGTCAATTCCTTCAACATCGCCGTGAGGTGAGCAGGACGGTTGGGCTCCCTCCCCCCTTGCGGGGGAGGGGTGGGGAGAGGGGTGGCCCAGCAAAGACTCGGCGCAATTTGCTCCAGCCTTCGGCCACATCAGCGCGACCGTCTCCGAAAGATCGCCGACGTAATCATAGGAGTAGCCGAACAGCACCGGGTCGGCGCGTTCGGTGATCAGGTCGCGGATCAGGCCCGGCTTGGCGTGCTTGAACGACAGCGCGCCGGTCAGCGCCGCCAGCGCGTAGCCGCGGTCGGGGTCCTCGGTCTCGCGGAAATAGGCGACCAGCAGCTTGATCTTGTTGTTGCGGCCGGGCTCGTAGGCGAGGCGGTCGAGCAGCTCGGCAAAGCGGTTCATGTTTTTGCCTCGCCGGCGGGTTGGGCCTCGCCGGTCAGTGCGGCCGTCTCGCCTTCATCCTCGTCGCCATAGCCGACCAGATCGAGCGGCCGCGCGGCAAGGCCCTTGGTCTTGCACCAATGCACCAGCGCATCTTCCTGGCCGTGGGTGACCCAGATCTCGCCTGCACCAGTGGCCGCGATCGTCGCCGTCAGGCCATCCCAATCGGCATGATCTGATATCACCAGTGGCAGCTCGACACCGCCCTGCCGGGCTCGGGCGCGCACGCGCATCCAGCCCGAGGCGAATGCGGTGACCGGATCGGGGAAGCGACGCGTCCAGACATCGGACGTCGCGCTTGGCGGCGCCAGCGTAATGGTGCCGGCAAGCTCGGCTTTCTTCATGCCGCGCGCGGGCCGGAGCTCGCCGAGCGGAATGCCGCGCTCTTGATAGTAAGTGGTGATCTTCTCCATCGCGCCGTGCAGATAGATCGGCGCGTCGTAGCCGGCCTCGCGCAGCAGCGCGATCACGCGCTGTGCCTTGCCGAGCGAGTAGGCGCCGACCAGATGCGCGCGCTCCGGGAATAATTTGACCGACGCCAGCAGCTTGTTCACTTCGCCGGCGGCATCGCCATGGCGGAACACCGGCAATCCAAACGTCGCCTCCGATATGAAAACGTCGCAGGGCACCAGCTCGAACGGCGCGCAGGTCGGGTCGCGCGCATCCTTGTAGTCGCCGGAGGCGACGATGCGGGTGTCCTTGCAGGTGACCGATATCTGGGCGGAGCCCAGCACATGGCCGGCGGGATGAAACGTCACCGTGACGTCGCCGAGCCTGATCTCCCCGCCATACGCGATCGCCTGCACAGCGCCGGCGAAGTTCTCGCCATAGCGCAGCCGCATCATGTCGAGCGTTTCCTGGGTCGCGAGCACAGCGCCATGGCCCGCCCGCGCATGGTCGGAATGGCCATGGGTGATCAGCGCCCGCTCGACCGGCCTAACAGGATCGATGTGGAAGCCGCCGGGCTTGCAGCAAAGCCCGGCCGGGACGGGCATCAGGATGTCTTGCGGGCGCATCGTCCCTATATAGGCGCTCGATCCGCGATGTTTAGCCGGATCCGCGGGCTTGACCCGTGCATCCATCTCCGGAAAAAGTCCGTGCTTTGATGGATGGCCGGACCCGGCCGAGATTGGTTCCTTAAAGCGAATGGCCCGCCGCCTGTTTCTGTCCTCCGGCGACCTCGTCGCCGACCGCCGCTACGAGTTCGCGCGCGACCTGCAATTGAAGGGCGATCTGCCGGCTGCCGCCGAGCTGCTCGAACAGGCGATCGAGCTTGCGCCGAAATTCCCGTCAGCCTGGTACACGTTGGGCAAGATCCGCCTGGAGCTCGGCCAGCGCGAGGCCGCGATCGCAGCGTTCCGCGGCGCGCGCGACGCCGATCCCGAAGATTGTCATGGCGCCGGCCTGCACCTGATGCAGCTCGGCGTCGAGGCCGTCAGTGCGATGCCGCCGGGCTATGTGCAGACGCTGTTCGATCAATATGCGCCGCGCTTCGAGGCCGCGCTGGTCGGCGATCTCGGCTATCGCGGCCCGGCGCTACTGTTCAAGGCGGTGCTGTCGGTGCGTGCGGGCGCGAAGCAGCCGGCCTTCTTCAAGCGCGCGATCGATCTCGGCTGCGGCACCGGGCTGGCGGCCGGTGCATTCGCGCGTCATGTCGATCGCTTCATCGGCATCGACCTGTCGCCGCGCATGATCGACAAGGCGCGCGCCACCGGCCTCTATGCCGAGCTTGAGGTCGACGACATGTTGAAGGCCATTTCGGCCAAGCGCGAGGCCAGCGCCGAATTGATCCTCGCCGCCGATGCAATGGTCTATGTCGCCGATCTCGCGCCGGTGCTCGCCGAGGCCAGCCGCGTGCTGGTGGCGGGCGGCGTGCTCGCCTTCACGGCCGAGACGCATGACGGCGAAGGCGTCATCATCGGCGAGGGACTTCGCTACGCCCACAGCGCAGCCTATGTGCGCGCCTCCGTCGCCGCCGCGGGGCTGACGCTGGCCCAGCTCGACGATCTTTCGGCGCGCAATGAAGACAACATCCCGGCACCCGGACTCGTCGCCGTGGCCGTGAAGCCGGGACGCTTTTCACCCCCTCCCACAAGGGGAGAAGGGAAGAGAGCGCCGCCTCGCCCTCCAACTTGAGTCTACACGCTACGCATTTGCCGTGACGCGGCATTGCGCCGCAAAGCCGCGACTTCGCGCTTGCCCGGCGCAAGGCGGAATGCGAGAGCTTTTCGCCTCAGGGAGAGAAATAATGAAAAAACATACACGGCGCGAGTTTGGCGCCACTGCATTGTCTGTGATCGCCGCGTCCGTGCTGCCTGCGCCCTTCGTTTGGGCCGCAGACAAGAAGTACGATCCGGGTGCGAGCGATACCGAGATCAAGCTCGGCCAGACCGTGCCGCATTCCGGCCCCGGCTCGCTTTATGGTGTGCTGGGGCGCGTCGGCGAAGCCTATTTCCAGATGCTCAATGACAAGGGCGGCATCAACGGCCGCAAGGTGAAATTCCTCACCATGGACGATGCCTACAGCGCGCCGAAATGCGTCGAGGCGACGCGCCGTCTGGTTGAGCAGGAGGAGGTGCTGGCGCTCTATGGTTCGCTAGGCACCGCGCCGCAGACCTCCGTGCACAAATACCTCAATTCCAAGGGCGTTCCCCAACTGCTGTTGAACACCGGCGCCTCGAAGTGGAACGATCCGAAGAATTTCAAATGGACCATGGCGGGCCTGCCGCTCTATCCGACCGAGGCGCGCATCCTCGCCAAGCACGTCGTCAGCGTGAAGCCGAACGCCAAGGTCGGCATCCTCTACCAGAACGATGATTTCGGCCGCGACTTCCTGGGGCCGTTCAAGAAGGTGCTGGCCGATGCCGGCGGCAAGGCACAGGTGATCATGGAGCAGACCTATGATCTCACCGATCCGACGGTCGATTCGCAGCTCATCAATCTCTCGAAGTCGGGCGCCGACGTCTTCTACAACATCACCACCGGCAAGGCGACGTCGCAGTCGATCCGCAAGGTGACCGAGCTCGGCTGGAAGCCGCTGCAACTGCTGTCGGCGGGCTCGACCGGTCGCTCGATCCTGAGCGCCGCGGGCCTCGAGAACGCCAAGGACATCGTCGCGATCCGCTACAACAAGGAAGTCGGCGTTCCCCGCTACGAGAAGGATCCGGACGTGATCGCGTTCGAGGAGCTGCGCAAGAAGTACCTGCCGAACATCGACCCCGATAACACCATCGCCTTCGCCGGCTACGGCCAGGCGGCGACGATGGGCGAAATCCTGCGCCGCTGCGGCGACGACCTGACCCGCGCCAACGTGCTGAAGCACGCCACCACGCTCGCCGGTTTCCACTCGCCCTATTTCCTTGACGGCATCAATTACAGCTACACGCCCGACGACTACACGCCGATGAAGACGCTCTATGTCTCGATCTTCAACGGCAAGGATTGGGACCTCTCCGGCCAGCCAATGACGGAGTAGCGGCAGAGCACGCTGTTGCTTCACCTCGCCCCGCTTGCGGGGAGAGGCATAGGCCGCCTACGGCGGCCGTCCTCAAAGACGCCGAAGCAGAGCTTCGGCTATGTCGCATCCTGAGATGCGATCCGGGTGAGGGGGTACAGGTCTCACGGCACTCGCCGCTCGCGGAAGCAGCCCCTCACCCCAACCCTCTCCCCGTGAAGGACGGGGAGAGGGAGTCGAAGCGTCCTGTCGCTGGCCCTTGCCACCTGCCGCCATTTGCGTCCGCCCTCGACGAAACCGCCTGAACCACCTACCTCTTGGGCGTGTCGACGCTCGATCTCTTCTCCGTTCCGCCGTCGGAAACGGCCGATCTCCTGCCGCGCCGGTTTCGCGACTGGTTTGCCTCACGCGGCTGGTCGCCGCGCGAGCATCAGCTCGCGCTGCTGGCGAAAGCGCGGGAGGAACGCTCGGCGCTGCTGATCGCGCCCACGGGAGCGGGCAAGACGCTGGCGGGGTTCTTGCCGACGCTGGTGGAGTTATCGGGTGAAACACATGGTCGCCAGGATTCTCACCTCCCCCTGAAAGGGGGCGGTCGGCGCGCTCCGGCGCGCGCTAGCGCGGCCGAGCGCGACGGGTGGGGGTCAGCCGCGGGCAAGGAGCAAGCGGCTGACCCCCACCCCAACCCTCTCCCTTTCAGGGGGAGGGAGCCTGACGAGCTCACAAGCGGAGAGGCAGCAGCGTCGGCGAGATCGCGTCCGAATCTCATCTCCACCGGTCGCTCCGTTCGCCGCAGCGGCGGGCTGCACACGCTCTACATCTCGCCGCTGAAAGCGCTCGCGGTCGATATCGCGCGCAATCTGGAGACGCCGGTCGCCGAGATGGGGCTGCCGATCAGGATCGAGACCCGCACCGGCGACACGCCGGTGTCGCGGCGGCAGCGGCAGCGGCGCTATCCGCCGGATATCCTGCTCACCACGCCGGAGCAGCTGGCGCTGCTGCTGGCGTCCGACGACGCGCCGTTCCTGTTCTCTTCGCTGAAGCGCATCGTGCTCGACGAGCTGCATGCGCTCGTCACCTCCAAGCGCGGCGATCTATTGTCGCTCGGACTTGCGCGGCTCTGGACCATCGCGCCGCAGATACGTGCCATTGGCCTCTCGGCGACGGTCGCCGAGCCGGAGCAGCTCGCGCGTTTCCTGGTGCCGCAGCCGGGTGGCGAGAATGCGTCCGCCGACGTCGTCGCCGCCGGCGGCGCCGCGCCGCCGGTGGTCGAGATGCTCGACACCAGGGAGCGGCTGCCGTGGTCCGGCCACAGCGCGCGCCATGCGCTGCCCGAGGTCTACGAGCTGATCAAGCGCAACAAGACCACGCTGGTGTTTGTCAACACCCGCAGCCAGGCCGAGATGCTGTTCCAGGATCTCTGGCGCATGAATGACGACGGGCTGGCGATCGCGCTGCATCACGGCTCGCTCGACGTCGCGCAGCGCCGCAAGGTCGAGGACGCGATGGCCGCCGGAAAGCTGCGCGGCGTGGTCTGCACCTCCTCGCTCGATCTCGGTGTCGACTGGGGCGATGTCGATCTCGTCATCAATATCGGCGCGCCAAAAGGTTCGTCGCGGCTGATGCAGCGGATCGGCCGCGCCAACCACCGCTTCGACGAGGCTTCGCGCGCCGTGCTGGTGCCGGCCAACCGCTTCGAGGTGCTGGAATGCCGTGTCGCGATCGACGCGATCGCGGAGAATGCGCAGGACACGCCGCCGCTGCGCTCGGGCGCGCTCGACGTGCTGGCCCAGCACGTGCTCGGCTGCGCCTGCGGCAAGCCGTTTCTGTCCGATGAGCTTTACGCCGAGGTCCGGACCGCAGCGCCCTATGCATCGCTCGCACGCACCGATTTCGACGATGTCGTCGATTTCGTCGCCACCGGCGGCTACGCGCTGAAGACCTATGAGCGTTTCGCGCGCATCAAGCAGGACAAGCAGGGCCGCTGGCGCGTCACCAATCCCAAGGTGCGGCAGAGCTATCGCCTCAACGTCGGCACCATCGTCGAGGAGACCATGCTGAAGGTGCGGCTGGTGCGCTCGCGCGCCGGCGGCCAAGGAAAAAGTAGCGGATCGACCGGCGCGATCGCCCGCGGCGGCCGGATGCTCGGCGAGATCGAGGAGGTCTTCATCGAGGGCCTCGTGCCCGGCGACACTTTTGTCTTTGGCGGTGAGGTGGTGCGCTACGAGGCCTTGGTTGAAGACCAGGTCTATGTCTCCCGCGCCAACGATAAAGATGCAAAAGTGCCGTCCTATATGGGCGGCAAGTTCCCGCTCTCGACCTATCTCGCCGAACGGGTCCGCAAATTGCTCGACAACAGCCGGGCCTGGAACGGATTACCGGACCAGGTGCACGACTGGCTGTCGCTGCAGCGAAAATTCTCGCGTGTTCCGGCGGTGCGCGAGCTGCTGGTCGAGACCTTTCCGCGCGGCGGCAGCCATTATCTGGTCTGCTATCCCTTCGAGGGCCGGCTCGCGCATCAGACGCTCGGCATGCTGCTGACGCGCCGGCTGGAGCGCGCCCGCGCCCGTCCGCTCGGCTTCGTCGCCAACGAGTATGCGCTTGCGGTCTGGGGCGTCGGCGATCTCTCCTTCATGATCCGGCACGGCAAGCTCGATCTCAACGCGCTGTTCGATCCCGACATGCTCGGCGACGACCTCGAAGCATGGCTCGCGGAATCCGCGCTGATGAAGCGGACCTTCCGCAACTGCGCCATCATCTCCGGGCTGATTGCGCGCCGCTTCACCGACGAGGAGAAATCGCGCCGCCAGGTGCTGTTCTCGACCGACCTGATCTATGACGTTTTGCGAAAACATCAGGCCGATCACGTGCTGCTGCGTGCCGCGCGCGGCGATGCCGCCACGGGGCTGCTCGATCTTCGCCGCCTCAGCGACATGCTTTCGCGCATCCACGGCCGAATCACCCACAAGGATCTCGACCACGTTTCTCCGCTTGCCGTCCCCGCGCTGCTGGAAATCGGCCGCGAGTCAGTTTATGGCGAAGCATCCGACGAGCTCCTGGCCGAGGCGGCCGCGGAACTCGTGCGGGAGGCGACGACGTAATACTGGCACTGTGGGGAACAGGACGTGACGGCAAGCGCGCTAGCTTTGCGAGACGGTGACGACATGCGCGTTTCGAGGGTCACGGTGGCGGATGTCGGATTCGTGGCCGATTTCTCCGGCGCACTGTTTTGGGA
>NZ_JAQOSR010000185.1:0-15896 GCF_046718885.1 Bradyrhizobium sp. UFLA01-814
ATACGTGCTCTCCCCGGCGAGACTGGGCTTTTTTGTCACCGTCTTCGCAACGACGCATTCACGTCCTGCGAAGAGACGCCTGCCGCTAGGGCGTCAGGCCTGCACGATTTCACCGTCCGCCTTGCGTGCTCTCGTCAGTCACACGCCTGGCGTCCACCGCATCTCACCGCAACACCCGTGACGATGCGCAGCGCCCCTCGATCGGGTGAGACGGGTGCATCTATACACTGAGTTGTTCTTCGGATAAAGCGAAATATTTTTGCGGGGGTGATTGACAGGTTTTGCTGAGTTGTCCGTCGTGTCGTACCGGCAACATCCATCCTACGCAGTCGCGAGGCGGCGTGCGCGCTTTGCTGCAGGCCGCGGCTTCAGCGTCGTATCCGCGGCACCCAGCACGCGTCCATCCTGCGAATAGAGCGCGAGCTTCTTCACCGGCTTGCCCTTGTCGCGGTCGACCAGGATGGTCGCGATCTCGTCCGGATGCTCGTCGAATTCCTCGGTCCATTGCCGCAGCGCGACCAGGATCGGAAAGATGCCGTGGCCCTTCGGCGTCAGGACATATTCCTGATAGGCGCTGCCGTCGGAGGCGGGGACCGTCTTCAGGATGCCGCGCTCGACCAGCGTGCGCAGCCGTGTGGCAAGGATGTTCTTGGCAAGCCCGAGGCTTGCCTGGAATTCGCCGAAGCGGCGCCGGCCGAGGCTGGCGTCGCGGATGATCAGGAGCGACCACCAGTCGCCGAACACGTCGAGCGCGCGTGCGACGGGACAGCTGTCGCCTGCAAGGCTGGTTCGTTTCACCGACTGTCTCCAGGAATTTGGGCCATCACGAGCTTGTGTGGTTGCAATATTAAACCGTATGCCCTAGCTAGGCAACGAAGTTTAATAATGCAATCAACTGGAGGCGGACATGAGACTGGCGAACAAGACGGCGTTGATCACCGGCGGCAACAGCGGCATCGGGCTCGCGACAGCAAAGCTGTTCGTGGCCGAGGGCGCCAAGGTCGTCATCACCGGGCGCAACAAGGAGACGCTTGCGGCGGCAGCCAAGGAGCTCGGGCCGAACGCGTTCGCGGTGGCCGCCGATGCCACCGACGTCGCGGCGCTGGAAGCCGCGGTGAAGCAGGGCGCCGAGAAGTTCGGCAAGTATGACGTGCTGTTCGCCAATGCCGGCATTCCCGGCCAGACGCCGGTCGGCGGTACCACGCTGGCCGCCTTCGAGAATGTCATCCGCACCAATCTCACGGGTGTATTCTTCACGGTGCAGGCGGTCGCGCCTTATCTCAACGACGGCGCATCGATCATTCTCAACGGCTCGGTGATTTCCGTGCTCGGCAATCCCGGCTATTCGGCCTATGCCGCGAGCAAGGCCGGCGTGCGCGCGATGGCGCGGGTGATGGCGTCAGAATTCTCGCCGCGCAACATCCGCGTCAATGTGGTGGCGCCGGGCGCGGTGCGCACCCCGATCTGGGGCGCGGCGATCGCGACGCCCGAGGCCGAGAAGGCATTCGAGCAGCGGATCGGCAAGACCACGCCGCTCGGCCGGATCGGCGAACCCGATCACATCTCGAAGACCGTGCTGTTCCTGGCGTCCGACGACGCGGCGCATGTGCAGGGGCAGGAGCTGTTCATCGATGGCGGTGCAACGGCATCACCGGCGGGTGCGCCGATCTATCGCGGATAGAGCCTTTCCGTTCCGATTAAATCGGAACAGGGCTCTGGTTTTATTCTGACGCGTTTTCTTCACGCGAACCGGTATCCACTTCGCTCGAAAACGCTCTGGTTTGTTTCTCATTGTAACGAACGGCCGGTGTGAAGCGCTTCACACCGGCCGATTTCGTGCGCGACTATCATCGCGTGTATTGAACCTTTGACGTACTCCCCGGACTCCTGATTGGGCGGGGAATTTTTCACCACGGAATCATTTGGAGTGCCGCCATGCCGAAAGCAGCCCGCATTTCGACGTCGATCCCGGTTTCGTCCGCATCGGAAAGTTCGGACACGTCTCAGTTCGTGACGGTCGCACTGTTTTCCGGCATCGGCCTGTTGATTTCGCTGGTCGCCGTCATCCTCGGCATTCAGGGCGTCTGGTTCTGAGTTTCTCCACCTGAACGGCCTGCCGCCGCCGGGCGACGGCAGGCGCTTTGAATCACATCAGGCGGCGTTCAGGCTGCCGGCGGCCTGCAGCGCGCCCGCAACCGCCTTTTCGCGATGCTCGGGGCCGACCTGGATGCCGTCGGCGGGGATGAACTCAACATTCCTGACGCCGATGAAGCCGAACACGCCGCGCAGATAGGTCTCGAGGTGCTCGAGAGCGGCCATCGGCGTGTCGGCGCCGTAATAGCCGCCGCGCGAGATCGCGATGATGACGCGCTTGTTGCCGGCCAGTCCCTCGACGCCGCCGGCGCCGTACTTGAAGGTCTTGCCCGCGACCAGGATGCGGTCGATCCAGGCCTTGAGCTGGCTCGGAATCGTGAAATTGTACATGGGGGCGCCGATCACGACGATGTCGGCGGCAAGGAACTCGTCCAGCACGGCCTGGCCGGCCGCGATGTCGTCGCGTACCGACGGATCCGGCGCCGCGCCCTGACTGGCGGCGAGGTGCAGGCCGGAGAGGTGGGCGAGCGGGGTCTGGCTGAGATCGCGGTAGCTGACGACGAGGCCCGGATTGGCCTGGCGCAGCCGCTCGACGGCGGCGGCGGAGACCTGGCGGCTGACGGAGTGGGGGCCGAGGACCGAGGAGTCGATGTGCAGAAGTTTCATGGCTGAGGTCACCTTTGGTATAGGTTTGTAACTGGCGCTATATGAGTGACCGTCTTAAATCTCCGCAAGAACGCACATTTTTGAAACCCGAGCACACCAATGGAACCCGAGCACATCGATGTAACCGCCGAAACCGGCCTGCCGCGTGGTCCCGGGACGCATCAGGACTGCCGCGGCGTGGCCTCCGTGCTGTCGCGGGTCGGCGACAAATGGAGCGTGCTGGTCATCATGCTGCTGCGCGATGGACCGCGCCGCTTCAACGAGCTGAAGCGGATGATCAACGGCATCTCGCAGCGCATGCTGACCTTGACGCTGCGCGGGCTGGAGCGCGATGGCCTGGTGACGCGCACGGTGTTTCCGACCATTCCGCCGCGGGTCGACTACGAACTGACCGACCTCGGGCGTGGGCTGGCCGTGCCTGTGATGGCGCTCGGCGAATGGGCGTTCGCGCATCTGCCGGAGATCGAGGGCGCGCGAAACGATTTCGATGCGCGGAACGGCGAAGGCTGAGTTCGGAGCCTTCGCGTTCGGACAAGTAGACCCGTCATCCTGAGGAGCCTGCGTAGCAGGCGTCTCGAAGGATGCACGGCCACCAGTCGGGCCGTCGATCCTTCGAGACGCGCTGCGCGCTCCTCAGGATGACGGACAGGCGTTTGCGCGAGCGAGATATTCAGCTCGTCAAATCATCGACACCAGCCCGCCGCCGTGGCGTTCGAGCTTGCCGGCGAGCTCGAGCTCGAGCAGCACGGCGCGGACAATAGCCGGCGACACGTCGGCCATCCGGATCAGATCGTCGATGCTGATCGGGCTCGGCCCGAGCAGATCGATGATGCGGGCGCGATCGCCGCTATCAGTGGCAAAGTCCAGCGGCTCGTCGTCCTCGCGCGCGCCAAGCATCACTGGCCGCTCCATGATCGGCGTGACCGCGCTGATGACGTCGGCGGCTTCGGTGACCAAGGTGGCGCCTTGCTTGATCAAATCGTTGGCGCCGGCGGCGCGCGGATCGATCGGCGAGCCCGGCACCGCGAACACCTCGCGGCCCTGTTCGGCTGCCATCCGCGCCGTGATCAGCGAGCCCGAGCGATGCGCGGCTTCGACGATCACGACGCCGAGCGATGCGCCGGAGATCAGCCGGTTGCGGCGGGGGAAGTCGCGCGCCCGCGGCACGTGGCCGAGCGGCATCTCCGAGATCGCCGCGCCGTGCTCGAGCAGGGCGGCCAGCAGATCCTCGTGCTCTGGCGGGTAGATCCTGTCGTGGCCGCCGGCCAGCACGGCGACCGTGCCGCTCGCAACGGTGGCGCGGTGCGCCGCCTGATCGATGCCGCGGGCGAGGCCCGAGATCACGACAAAGCCGGCATCGCCGAGATCGCGCGCAAGCTGGCCTGCAAATTTCAGCCCGGCGCCGGAGGCATTGCGAGAGCCGACGATCGCGATCATCGGCCGCATCAGGGTGTCGCGCGCGCCGCGCACACCAAGCAGCGGCGGCGCGTCGTCGATGGTGGCAAGCCGCGCCGGATAATGGGCTTCCTCCGGTGCGACGAGATCGATGCCAAATTTGCGGCAGGCTGCGAGCTCTGCGGCGGCGTCGGCCTCGCTGCAGATCCGTCCGGGGCCGGAGGCGCCGCCGCGGCGCGCGAGGTCAGGCAGGCGTTCCAGCGCGTGCGCCGCGTCGCCAAAATGGCGGAGCAGCGATGCAAAGGTGCGCGGGCCGACATTGTCGGAGCGGATCAGCCGCAGGCGGTTGAGCCGTTCGGTGTCGGTGAGTTTTGCGGGGCTGGGCGAGCGGTCATGCATGCGGGGCGCAGCTTCGCCCAACCTGAGATTGTGATCAACTGCGACATTGGCGCAGCCGCGCGCGACGCGCTAAAAGCGCTTGGCAAGAAGCCGCCAAAAACCATCAAGAAGCAGGACGTCCGCCGATGATTTCGCTTGCCGATCTCCAACGCCGCATCGCCTCCGGCGAATTGTCCACCGATGCCGCCATCACGCAGACGCGGGACGCCATCGCGGCGCAGGACAAGACCATCGGCGCCTTCGTCCGCCTCGACGAGACGGCGCGTGCGCAACAGACCGGGCCGCTGCGCGGGATTGCGGTCGGCATCAAGGACATTATCGATACCGCCGACCTCCCGACCGAGATGGGCGCCGCGATCTATCGCGGGCATCAGCCGCGCGCCGACGCGCCGGTCGTGATGGCGCTGAAGCAGGCCGGGGCGACCATCATCGGCAAGACCACGACGACGGCGTTCGCGGCGAACGATCCGACCGCAACGCTCAATCCGCACAATCACGCGCACACGCCGGGCGGCTCGTCGTCGGGCTCGGCCGCGGCGGTCGCGGCCGGGATGATCCCGCTCGCGCTCGGCACGCAGACCGGCGGCTCGGTGATCCGGCCGGCCTCGTTCTGCGGCGTCGCCGCGATCAAGCCGAGCTACCGGCTGCTGCCGACCGTCGGCGTGAAATGCTTCTCCTGGACGCTCGATACGGTGGGACTGTTCGGCGCCGGCGTGCGCGATGTCGCGCTGGGGCTCGCTGCGATGACGAAGCGGCCTGAGCTGGTGGTGCCGTCGAAGGTTTCCGCGCCGCGCATCGGCGTGGTGACGCAGGCCTTCGCCGGTTCGCCTGAACCTTCCAGCGCGGAGGCGTTGCAGAAGGCGGCGCGTGCGGCGGAGCAGGCAGGTGCGACCGTGCGCGAACTCGCGCTGCCCGAGATCATCGCGGAAGCCTGGCGGATCCATCCGGTGGTGCAGGAGTTCGAGGCGCATCAGTCGTTTGCCTGGGAATACGGCCAAAACTACGATGCGATGCCGCCGCTGCTGCGCGGCCGGCTCGACGAGAGCAAGGGCGGCACGCCGGCCGAATACGACGCGGCGATGGACGTCACGCTGCGCGCACGGCAGGCGCTGGCTGCTGTTCTCACCGAGGTCGACGTGCTCGTGACGCTGTCGGCGCCGGGCGCGGCACCCGAGGGTTTGGCGTCGACCGGCGATCCCCGTTACAACCGGCTCTGGACCTTGATGGGCGTGCCCTGCGTCAACGTGCCGACGCTGACCGCCGAGGGCGGATTGCCGGTCGGTGTCACCGTGATCGCGGGCTTTGGGAACGACGCTAGGGCACTGGCGGCGGCGAGCTTTGTCGAGAGCGCGCTGAAGTCCTAGCCTTCCGTCATTCCGGGGTGATGCGCAGCATCGAACCCGGAATCTCGAGATTCCGGGTTCGCGACTTCGTCGCGCCCCGGAATGACTTGCGTCACCTCTTCTCGCCGATCTTGCCTTCGGTGCCGGCCTGCAGGCGCTGGATGTTCTCGCGGTGCATGTAGAACAACAGCAGCGTCAGCACGGCGAACAGCGAGGCGAGTGCGTTGTGGCCGAACCACCACAGGAACAGCGGCGTCACGAACGCCGCGATCAGCGCCGACAGCGACGAGTAGCGGGTGGTGTAGGCGGTGCCGAGCCAGATCACGGCAAAGATCAGCGCCGCCGGCCAGAACAGGCCGAGCAGCACGCCGAGATAGGTCGCGACACCCTTGCCGCCGCGAAACTTGAGCCAGACCGGGAAGAGGTGGCCGAGGAACGCCCCCAGCGCCGCCAGCATCGCCGCGTTCGGGCCGTCGATGGTGCCGGCGATGATGACGGCAACGGTGCCCTTTAGCATGTCGCCGAGCAGCGTCGCCGCGGCGAGGCCCTTTCGGCCGGTGCGCAACACGTTGGTGGCGCCGATATTGCCCGAGCCGACCGTGCGCAGATCCTGCGTGCCGGCCATCCTGGTCAGCACCATGCCGAACGGGATCGAGCCCAGCAGGTAGCCGATCAGGAAGGCGACCGGCAGCAAGCCATCAGCAAACATCGCGGTGGTTCCTTCGGTCGGTCCCGCCCGAATGGGGTCGTGCCGTCAATGAAATATTAACCATAAATGCGCACCATGGCCTTGGTAATGAGGGAGCTTATCATGGCTTCTGTTCGCAGGCGGCTGGAGCAGTTTTTCTTTGTCGTTTACGTCGCGGCCATCGTCGTTGGCACAACGATGGAAGCGATGTCGCAACTCGCGTCGCGCTGAGTTCCACCCCAGTTTCAGACGTGCTCGTACACGGTCCGTCCGCCGACGATCGTCCGCGTCACGCGGCCCGAGAAGCGGGCGTCGTCAAACGGCGTGTTCTTGCACAGTGATTTGAGATCGTCGCGGTCGAGCACCCAGGGCGTGTCGGCGTCGATCACGATGACGTCGGCCGGCGCGCCTGCGCGCAGCGTACCGCCGGGCAGGCCGAGCAGCTCCGCCGGCCGCGTCGACATCGCCCGGATCAGCGTCTTGAATTCCATCTCGCCATTGTGGATCAGCCGCAGCGCCGCCGGCAGCATGGTCTGCAGGCCGACCGCGCCGCTCGCCGCTTCCGCGAACGGCAGCCGCTTGACCTCGACGTCCTGCGGATTGTGGTCGCTCATCACGACGTCGATCAGGCCGGAGGCGAGCGCGGCGACCAGCGCCTTGCGATCCTCCTCGGTGCGCAGCGGCGGCGCCAGCTTGAGGAAGGTGCGGTAGGGGCCGATGTCGTTCTCGTTCAGCGTCACGTGGTTGATCGAGACCGAGGCCGAGACATTGTAGCCGGCGTCGCGGGCGCGCTTGAGGATTTCCAGCGATTCGGTCGAGGTCAGCGAGGCCGCGTGATAGCGGCCGCCGGTGAGCCCCGCGAGCCGCATGTCGCGCTCGAGCATGATCGACTCGGCCGCGGTCGGAATGCCGGCGAGGCCGAGCCTTGTGGCGAATTCGCCTTCGTTCATCACGCCTTCGCCCACCAGATGCGGGTCCTCGGTGTGATGCACGATCAGCGCGTCGAAATCGCGGGCATAGGTCAGCGCGCGCCGCATTACCTGGGCGTTGGTGACGCTGCGGTCGCCGTCGGTGAAGGCGACGGCGCCGGCGGCCTTGAGCAGGCCGATCTCGGTCATCTCCTGGCCCTGCATGCCCTTGGTCAGCGCCGCCATCGGATGGATGTTGACGATCGCGGTGTCGCGGGCGCGGCGCAGCACGAAATCCACGGTCGCCGAATTGTCGATCACCGGAGAGGTGTCGGGCTGGCAGATGATGGTGGTGATGCCGCCGGCCGCGGCGGCCTGGCTGGCGGAGGCGAAAGTCTCGCGATGGCTGGCGCCGGGCTCGCCGACAAAGGCGCGCATGTCGATCAGGCCGGGGGCCACGATCTTGCCGGCGCAATTGACGATGTCGGTGCCTTCGGGGACGCCGGCGGCGCCGATGCCGCGCTTGGCGTCACGGATCACGCCGTCGGCGATCAGGACGTCGCCCGGACCGTCGAAGTCGCGGGACGGGTCGATGACGCGGGCGTTGGCGAGCAGGATGGGGCGGCGGTCGGTCAGCATGGCATCACGCGTTCGGCAGGTTGCGGGCGAGCGCTTCGAGCACCGCCATGCGCACTGCCACACCCATTTCAACTTGTTCACGGATCAGCGACTGCGCGCCGTCGGCGACGAAGGTGTCGATCTCGACACCGCGGTTCATCGGGCCGGGATGCATGACCAGCGCGTCCGGCTTGGCGTAGCCGAGCTTCTTCTGGTCGAGGCCGAAATAGTGGAAATACTCGCCCGACGACGGCACGAAGGAGCCGTTCATGCGCTCGCGCTGCAGCCGCAGCATCATCACGATGTCGGCGCCGTTCAGCCCCTCGCGCATGTCGCGCGCGACCTCGACGCCCATCCGCTCGATGCCGGGCGGCAGCAGGGTGGAGGGGGCCACCACGCGGACGCGCGCGCCCATGGTGTTGAGCAGGAAGATGTTGGAGCGCGCCACGCGCGAATGCAGCACGTCGCCGCAGATCGCGATCGTCAGCCCCTCGAGCCGGCCCTTGTTGCGGCGGATCGTCAGCGCGTCGAGCAGCGCCTGGGTCGGGTGCTCGTGGCTGCCGTCGCCGGCATTGATCACGGAACCGTCAACCTTGCGCGCCAGAAGCTCGACCGCGCCGGAGGCGTGGTGGCGTACCACCAGGATGTCCGGATGCATCGCGTTCAACGTCACCGCGGTGTCCATCAGGGTCTCGCCCTTACGGGTCGACATCGATGACACCGACATGTTCATGACGTCGGCGCCCAGGCGTTTTCCGGCGATCTCGAACGAGGACTGGGTCCGGGTCGAGGCCTCGAAGAACAGATTGACCTGGGTGCGGCCGCGCAGGCTGGCGCGCTTCTTGTCGACCTGGCGGTTGAGCTCGACATACTCCTCGGAGAGGTCGAGCAGGCCAGTGATGTCGTCAGCGGAAAGGCCCTCGATGCCCAGCAGATGCCGGTGACCGAGGACAAAAGTCGATTTCAATGATGGGGTCATTAAAGCGAGAGCTATAGGCGCGGATGGCCGGTGGGGCAAGCGCGAAGAGGGCTCGCGGGAGTTTTCCCCGAGTAAGATGTCGCCGCCTTCTCGGCAGTCCTGACGGGGCTCGCCGCGGGACATCCGCGCCTTGCTTTTGCGGGGTTTTCCGGAACAAGACGTGGATGGCCGGGCATAGGCGGAGCGGCAGCGACGCCGTCCTCCTGACGGGCTATACCCCGCCGTGACGCCGGAGCGAGACCTCGTGAAAATTGTCGTGATCGCATGGATGGCCATCGCGTTGATCCCGGGGGCGGTCTCGCCTGCCTTCGCCCAGAACTTGCCCGGCGACTTCGCGTTCCTCCGCGACATCGACCCGACCATCGTCCAGGACATCCGCTACGCCAGCGCGAACAATTTCATGGGCCGGCCGATCGCGGGCTATGGCGCGGCGGAATGCGTGGTGAAGCGCGAGGTGGGGCTCAGGCTCAAGGCCGTGCAACGGGAACTGGCCCGGCAAAGACTGTCGCTGAAGATCTTTGATTGCTACCGGCCGGCCCGTGCCGTCGCCGACATGGTGGCGTGGGCGAAGAACGGCACGGAGACGGTCGCCGAGCGGCGCTACAACCCGGCCTTCTCGAAGGCGGACCTGTTCCGCCTCGGCTACATCGCCACCCATTCGGGGCATTCGACAGGGGCCGCGGTCGATCTCACGCTGGTCGATCTTGGCGCCGACAATTCGCGCAAGTTCGATCCGGCCAGGGATTATGCCGACTGCACCGCGCCGGCCGCCGCGCGCGCGCCCGAGGGGAGCGTCGACATGGGCACCGGCTACGACTGTTCCGACGTGAAGGCCCACACCGCGGCCAGCTCGGTCACGCCGGCGCAGAGACGCTGGCGCGCCATGCTGGTCGCGGCGATGGCCCGGCAGGGGTTCGCGAACTATGCCAAGGAATGGTGGCACTTTTCGCTGCCGGGGGCAGGCGGGCCGGCCTACGACTTCCCGATCGTCCGGGCGCGGTAGAGCGTTTTCGAGCGAAGTGGACACCGGTTCGCGTGAAGAAAACGCGTCAGAACAAGAGACGGGAGCTTCGATTCCGATTCAATCAGAGCCGGAGCGCTAGCGCAGGATTTTCCTCAAATCCGAAGCATTTTCGCAAGACGATGCTTGCCATCGCAAAAGTAGCCGAGCGCGATTTCAACACTCCTTAATTGTAGCCGTATGAAGTGCGGGCAACACGGGAGCATGCAGCATGCGGTTCGCAGCCATTGCAATTGTTGTCGTCGGCGTCGCCGGCGTCTTGATCTACGATCGACACGACAAGAGCGCGAATTATCAGCGCGTCGATGCCCGCATCAGCGGCGTCAGCGAGCAATGCTATCTGGAAAAGGTCGAGCGCGGCGTCATCACCAAGACGACGTCGACCTCCGACCTGACCCGCTGCGAAATCGCCGAGCTGCTGCGCAAGGAGCATCCGAAGTGGCAGGGCTATGACGTGAAGCACAAGATCGAGGTGAAGGTCGTCTATGTCTCGCCGGTCGACGGGGCCTCGCACCAGTCGAGCCTGCAGATGTCCTACTTCCCCAATGGCAAGCCGCTGCGCGCCGGGGACGTGTTTCCGGTCCTTGCCTCCAAGACCAAGGCGGACAAGACGCGTTCGATCTGACCGCCGCGGTTCGACAGGACGGAAGCACAGCCATGCGCCTTGGCCTCTACGGTATGATCGCTATCGCCGTCGCGAGCTTCTATGTCTATAGCGAGTTCGACAAGCGGGTGAACTTCCGGCCGATCGACGCGCGCGTCAGCAGCGTCAGGGAGCAATGCTACATGGAGAAGACCGAGGGGTCGCGAAGCTCGACCTCCGATCTGTTGCCGTGCGAGCTTACCGAGCTGCTGGCACGCCATCATCCGAAATGGCAGGGCGCCGACATCAAGCACAAGATCGAGATCCGGTTTGCCTACATCTCGCCGGTGGACGGCGCCGCGCACGAGTCCAACCTGCAGTTGGCGGCCTATCCCGATAACCGGCAATTGAGCAGCGGCGACATTTTTCCTGTCCAGGCTTCCAGGAAGGAGGCGAACCGGACCCGCGTCAATGACTGGGTCGACCGCTGGCTCGGCCGCCATGCGCCCAAGCGCGCAAGTATCTAAAGCATGGAAGCATCTGGCAGACGTGTACTTTTCGCTGCCCCGCGCCGGTTCGCAGGCTTATGATCCTCCGATTCCATTGCGCCGCGGCTGGCCCGTGATCCCGGCCGGAGAAGGCCGGTTGTCCGGGCCGCATGCGTATAGACCAGTTCCCGAGGAGACCATGACGCAGGCTCCGTTTGCCACCCACGACGTCTTCAACCAGTCGCCGCCGTTCGAAAATGTCGACCTGTTCACGGTGGATGCGCCACTCGCCGCGGCGGTTGCCGCCAATGGCGGGGCGGCGGCAACGACTGAGCTGTCCGATTTCGGCAAGCATTGGGGATCCGCTGCCATGGCGGAGCGCGGCCGCGTTGCCAACGAGAACACGCCGAAACTGCGCTTGTTCGATGCCAGGGGCAATCGCCGCGACGAGGTCGAGTTTCATCCGGCCTATCACGAGCTGATGGCGCACTCCGCGCATGCCGGCGTGCACAACTCGACCTGGGCCGCGGACGGTAAGCCGGCCGGCGGGGCGGCCGAGGTGGTGCGCGCGGCAAGGTTCTACATCGCCGCGCAGGTCGAGACCGGCCATCTCTGCCCGATCACGATGACGCGCGCCTCGGTGGCGGCGCTGGCCTCGCAGCCGGATATTTTGGCGAAGACGATGCCGGTCATCGGAACGCGCGCCTACGACCCCACCTTTGCGCCGTGGTGGACCAAGCGCGGCATGACCCTCGGCATGGGCATGACGGAAAAGCAGGGCGGCACGGATGTGCGCGCCAACATGACGCGCGCCGAGCGCGACGGCGAGGCCTGGCGTGTCACCGGGCACAAATGGTTCATGTCGGCGCCGATGTGCGACGCCTTCCTGGTGCTGGCGCAGACCATGGATGGGCTGAGCTGTTTCTTCATGCCGCGCTTTGCGCCCGACGGCATGGTCAACGCGATCCACTTCCAGCGCCTGAAGGACAAGCTCGGCAACCGCTCCAATGCCTCGTCGGAGGTCGAATTCCACGGCGCTTATGCCGAGCTGATCGGCGAGGAGGGCAAGGGTATCCGCACCATCATCCAGATGGTGCAGCTGACGCGGCAGGATTGCGCGATCGCCTCCGCCGGGCTGATGCGCTCGGGACTGGCGCATGCGCTCAATCACGCGCGGCACCGCAGCGTGTTCCAGAAGCATCTCGCCGACCAGCCGCTGATGCAGGCGGTGTTCTCGGACATGGCGCTGCATGTCGAGGCGTCCATCGCACTGGTGATGCGGCTCTGCCGTGCTTTCGATCGCGCGCCGGCCGATGCCGGCGAGGCCGCCTATATGCGGCTGCTGACGCCGGCGATCAAATACTGGACCTGCAAGAGCGCGCCCGGCTTCCTCTATGAGGCGATGGAGTGCCTCGGCGGCAATGGCTATGTCGAGGAAGGCATTTTGGCGCGCCATTACCGGGAGTCGCCGGTCAACGCGATCTGGGAGGGTTCCGGCAACGTGATGTGCCTCGACGTGCTGCGCGCGCTCGGCCGCGAGGCCGATGCCGCGCTCGCGGTGCTGCGCGCGCTCGCCGACGAGACCAGGGGCCTGCCGGGCGCTGCCGAGGCTGTTGCCTCGATCGGGCAGTCGTTCCGCCGGCCGGACAGCGAGCGCGTCGCGCGGCTTGCGGTCGAGCAGCTGGCGCTCCTGGCGGCAACCGCGGCGCTCAACCAGGTCTCGCCGAAAAACGCCGAGCTGTTCGCGGCGACACGGCTTGCCGAACGCCACGCCGGCATGTACGGCGCAGTGGACTTATCCGATGCCGATCAGCGCGCGCTGCTGGCGCGGGCGCTGCCATGACCACATTGACCACCGTCATGCCCGGCCTTGTGCCGGGCATCCACGTCTTTGCTTCGACAGGGCAAGGAAAGACGTGGATGGCCGGGACAAGCCCGGCCATGACGAATTGATAGAGCCGAGGTTCGCTGATGGATTCTCTCACGCCGCAAGACGCGACTGCCGCGATCGAACCGCCGCCGCTCCCCCCGCGGGTCTGGAAATTCTGGGGCACCGCGCTGTGGGGCCTGTTGATCTTCGCCGCGATGTTCGTCGGCCAGGTCACGGTCATCGTCTGGCGCATCGTCGCGCAGGGCGGGGAGGTGTCGACGGCCGGCATTACCCATGTGGTCGCCGACGGCCTGACGATCTCGCTCTCGGTCCTCGCCGGCCTGCCGATGGTGCTGCTGGTGCTGTGGTTCGCGATCCGCCGCACCCGGATCCCGTTCGCCGATTACCTCGGGCTGCGCGGGACGTCGTGGAAGAACGTGATCATCGGCGTTGTCGCGCTCGTCGTGCTGGTGGGGGCTTGGGACATGGTGTCCCGGGCGGCCGGCCGCGAGGTGGCGCCGGGCTTCATGGGCGACGTGCTCAAATCGGCGCAGGAGCACAGCGCGCTGTGGCTCCTGGTGATCGCGTTCGCCGTGGCCGCGCCGCTTTGGGAAGAACTGTTCGCACGCGGCTGGCTCTACCGCGGCTGGTCGGAATCCGCGCTCGGACCCTATGGCGCGATCCTGCTGTCGTCGATCGTCTGGACGGTGATGCACCTGCAGTACGACTGGTTCTTCCTCTGCCAGGTGCTGACAATCGGCCTCCTGTTCGGCTATCTGCGCTTCCGCACCGGCTCGACCTGGCTAACCATCCTGCTGCACGGGCTGAACAATTTCGCGGCGACGATCCAGACCTGGTGGCTGGCGGGCTGATCGGCTCAGGACAGCAGTGAGGGCTTGCCGGGGCGCTCAGCGTACATCTCGGCCGTCCATTCCATCAGACATTGTTCCGCATAGCGCAGACCTTTGGTGGTCCGCTCGAGGCAGTCCTGCCCAACCTCGCTGTCGGGACCACGCGAAATGGCCTCGGCTATGTACAGTCCAGCCATTGAAACACCCTTGCGGATCTCTTCCAGTGCCAGGATGCAGTCACGCTGCCGAGCCTGGGCTTCACTGGTCGTGGGCTTCGCTTCCTGCGCAAGCGTTAGTTGGGAAATTGCTCTCAGGCCCAGCCAACTGAAGACGCCGCACAGCTGCCTCACGCGTTCGGGCGCACTAGCGTCGAAGCCCTTGACGTTTCTCATAAGCTGCACCTTTCGGGTGACAAGCTCAGTAAGTGCCGTCTTTACGGCGCGCGCGCCCGTTTCAGTGAAGGTGTAACTGCTTGCCAGGTGCGCCATGGGCAAGTCGTCGACCGCGATCCGTTGCGTCCAGTTTGTGCGTTCCATCTGCGACCACAACACATCGTTGTGGCTCCCTACCGACGTGACCATCGCGCTACCGGGGCGTGCCGCCGCGCCTTCATTTACGGACAGATCGGCGGGCGAAAGAGTCGCGAGCCAGAGGCAAAGCTGACGGTCGTCGAAGGCAGGCGAACTCGAATTATTGTTCATGCGTGCGGCCCGCTGGTTGCATGGGAAGGCGTGTATGAGCCTAGCAAGCCGGGCTTGAAGCGATGGTAAAGGCAAAAAGGAGATTTGCGCATTTCCCGCGAACGTCGGATCCTGGCCCGAAGTCGACATGTGTTCACGCCCGGCCTGATGCTGCCACGAGAGGGCAGAACAAGCGCGATGATCTTCGAACGCTCGCCTAAGGCGCAATCGCCGCGATCACGATCGGTATCGTAACGGCCTCCGTGATCCTCTGCAGCATGATGATCCGGAACCAGTAGCGGCGCGTCGTCGCCCATCGGAAGGCTGACAGAGAGGATGCCAGCGGCCCCCTCGAGTGCTATGATCTGGATCAATGAATGAGCGCGGGCCGGACTGAAACCAGGCAGCGGCGGCTGCCGTCGTGCGAGCTCTTCCCATGGCTATCCTGATCCGAGCAATCCTGGCCGGCGTCGTCGCGCTGGCGTCTCTCGGCGCCATCACGCAGCAGGTGCGCGACCAGGGCGTTACCGACACCGAAATCCGCATCGGCAATGTCATGCCGTATAGCGGCGCGCTGGAGATTTTCGGCCAGATCGGCAAGGCGGAAGCCGCCTATTTCGAGATGATCAACGAACGCGGCGGCATCAATGGCCGCAAGATCCGCTTCATGTCCTATGACGATCTGTCGGATCCCGCCAACGCCATGGATCTCACGCGCATTCTGGTCGAAACCGACAATGTGCTGTTGATGTTCGGTTCGTTCGGCACGCCGGGGAATCTGGCGGTGCGGAAATATCTCAACGAACGGAAGATCCCCCAGCTTTTCGTTGCTTCCGGCGATCACGATCTCAGCGAGCCGTCGCTCTATCCGTGGACCATGGGCTGGCAGCCTTCGTATCGCGAGGAAGGGCGCATCTACGCCAACTATATCCAGGCGTTCTATCCTGGAAAGAAGATCGTGGCGCTTTGGGAGAATGACCAGTTCGGGCGCGAATTGTTCAAGGGACTGGTGCAAGGGCTGGGTGACGTCGCCCACAACATCAGGGTCGACATCGCCTATGATGTCGACGATCAGCATCTGGACGGCCACGTCTCGATCCTGAAGCAATCGGGCGCCGAGGTCTTCGTGTTTGCCGGAGTGCCGGAAAATGCCGCCAAGGTGATCCGGGCCGCGGCCGACCACGGCTGGCGGCCGGTGTTTGTCGTGAACCAGATGGCGTCATCGATCGAGACGGTGCTCAAGCCGGCCGGCACGGAGAATGCGACCGGCGTCATCACCGCCGCGTTCCTGAAGGATGCGAGCGATCCGGCCT
>NZ_JAQOSR010000186.1:0-15843 GCF_046718885.1 Bradyrhizobium sp. UFLA01-814
GGTCAGGCTCGGACCGTGATGCGGACAGGCCGCGATCTGCCAGTCGTCACGGCTCACCCGATGTATCTCGCCGGGCGTGGCCAGGTCGGAGAACGTCACGATCGCATGGTCGCGCACGCCGCCCTCAAAGATGTTCCGGAATACGACCACCGGATGGCCCGCGCCGTCGAACGCCAAAGCGAGGCGGCAGCATTCGCAGGTGTTGTCGGCGACGAGCCGCGCGTCGGAATAGGTTGCTCCGCCATCTCCCGATGACGCGAAAAACAATCCGGCGCCGTCATATTTCTGGCCGCGCTGCTGCGCCGGCACGCGGTTGCGCTTGTCGAGCCACGCGGCAAACACCGCCCCCGCAGGATCGAAACCGATCGCCTCGAACCGTTGGCTCTCATTGCTCGCGGTGATCGGCTTCGGCGCATCGAAGCTGCGCCCGCCATCGGTCGATCGCGTGGTCAGCACCTGACCGTTGAAATTCTGATCGCGGAAGATCGAGAAGGCCACAGCGATGTTGCCCTTGGCATCGATCGCAAGCTTCGGCCGCGCATCCGGTCCCCAATCGAGATTGAGCCGCTCCCGGGTGACCTGCACCGGTGTGGAAAAGCTCTTGCCTTGGTCTTTTGAGCTCGCGACGGAGATCTGGCCTCCGGCCATCCACACCAGCCACAATGTCCCATCCCGCCCAAAGGCGGGCGTGACCTTGGTCGCGCAGCGCAGGGCCGCCTCTTCGCAGGCAGCTTCAGAGGCGTGCTGATGGCTCATCTGTGCGACGGCAAGGCTCGGCAAGGCCGCGAGCACGAGCGACGCAAGCAACGTCAGGGCGACCGGTTTGCGATAGGTCATCGATGCGCTCCTCATTTGAACGCAATCTTCATGCCCGCCACGAAGGCGCGCGGCGATCCGGCATAGATCGAGTTGGTCGAGTTCGCCAGTACGCTCGCGGGATTTTGAATGCCGGCCGCGGTCACCGAATTTGAGATGTTGTTCGCCGACGCCACGTAGGTCCGGTCGAAGACGTTCCTCACCTCGATGTACAGGTTCAGCGCCTTGAAGTAATCGGAGACGAGATCAGTCTTGTAGTGCAGGTTGAGGTTGACCAGCTCATAGCCCGGCGCCTTCAAGAGGTTGGCGTTGTCCATGTAGAAGCTGTCCTTCCACTGGACTTCGACGAACCCGCCAAGTCCCTGCAACGGACCCGACAACTGGTCGTAGCCTAGCCGCGCCGTGAGCTCGTTGGGTGAGATGCCGGGGATCTTGTTGCCGGCGCGATTGAAGCTGAACACCGCGCCGTTCGTGATGTTCTCGACGTATTCGGTGTAGACCTCGTCGAGATAGGTGTAGGCCGCCGAGAACCGCCAGCCCGGCAGGAATTTCCAGTCGGCGGCCAGTTCGACGCCGCGATGCTCCGATCGCGGCGCGTTGAACGTGTAGGAGATGCCCGCAAGTGGCGTGGCCTGGGAAACGAGCTCGTCCTTGAAGAACTCGTAGAACCCGGTGACGCTGAGCTTGAGCGCGTTGTTCGGTGTCCAGTCGGCGCCGACGTCGTAGCCGAGATTCTTCTGCGTCCGCAGCTGGGTGTTATTGCCCGAGGCGCCGCTCGGCAGGACGAACAAATTGCCGACCTGCGGCGTACCATATCCTGTTGCCACCCGCCCGCGGAATTGCCACTCGCTGCTCAGCCGGTAGAGCAATGCGAGCTCGGGCGCGGTATTCTGGAATTGCCGGTCCGCCGTCGTGATCGCCGTGGTGGTGGTTCCGGCCGCGCCGGCGTAGCTGTAGGCGGTGTTTCGGCCCGTCAGACTGGTGGCCTCCCAGCCAATGCCGGCAACGGCCGTCAGCGCAGACGTGAGCCTCAATTCCTCCCGTGCACGAACACCGTAATTCGTCGTCGTGCTGAGCAAATTGCTGGACAGGCTTCCGAGCGTCGCGTTTCCGCCCGGCATCACATTGCGCGTGTCGCTCGACGCGGTGAGCGTATTGTAGAAGCCGCCGAAATAGGTCGTCGAATCCAGCCCGAAGATATCGCCGCGTCTGACGACGTCGCTCATGTAGTTGTAGGACGGGAAGTCGCCGATCGCGCTCGTCGATCCAGTCGGCTGGTTGATGTTGCGATCGTCGAAGACGAACTGGTTGCGCCAGGTGGTCTGGTTGTCGAAGTCGTGCTCCCAACGGCCTCCGACGATGGTACGGCGGTCGTCGCGCCCGAGGCCGGCCTGAACCGCGGTCTCCCTGTCGGTTCCTGCCGCCGCGTTGAAGCCGTTGTTGAACAACGTCACGGTGGCGCATCCCGGCGCGGCCGTCGCGCCGGTCGTGCAACCCTGCTGGAACGGGTTCTGGTAGAACTGGTTCAGCGAAGAGCGGATCGGCAGGCGCGTCGTCAGGTCGTTGTTGATCAGCTTCACCGTGAAGCGGTCGTCCGGCGTGACCTGCAGCGTGCCGAGGAAATTGACGGTCTGGGTGTTGAACCAGCTGTTGCCGATGTAGCCGTCGCCGCGCGCATCGCTCGCGAACAGCGAGCCCTCGAAATTGCCGACCTTCTTGCCAGCGGCGAGATAATTGTTGAGGTAACCGAAGCTGCCGCCGTCGACGCCATACTCGACGCCGTCGATCGTGCCGCCCGGCCGGGTCCGGAAATTCAGCGCGCCGCCGGTCGCGTAGTTGCCGTAGAGCGCCGAGGATGGCCCGCGGACCACGTCGATCGCGCCATAGGCACGCGGATCGATCAGGTCGCTGCGCGATAGGCCGTCCGGCTGGGTCACCGGGAAACCATCGTCGAAGATGACGAGGTTGCGGATGCCGAAGCCGTTCCGCGCATTCGACCCGCGGATCGAGATGCCGAAATCACGCGGGCCGTTGCCCTGCTTGATCGAGATGCCCGGACTGTCCCGCAGCACATCGGCGACGGAGAACGCCGGTCGGTTGTCGAACTGGCTGCGGTCGATGGTCGTCTGCGTCTGGCCTGTGGGCGCCCGGTTCAAACCGTCGCGAGTCGCGGCAAGCGTCTCCCCCGGCCTCGCGCCGCCCGCCGGGGCCGCCGTCGCGGCCGGCCCTGCCGCCGGCTTCGGTGGCCGCCGGACGGACGCCGCACGAACGCGCGGCTTCGCCGCCGCCGGTTTGGCGCGCACCGCCGTCCGGGGCGCCTCGACGGTGACGGAGGGTAGCTCCGTGCTGGGTGCCTGGGCTTCGGCAGCGGACGGCAATGCGCAAAGCGTCGCGCCCAGCGCGAGCACGCTTGCCGCTTCCAGCGGATGATAGCGAAACATGGATGAATCCTGACACCGGCGCTCCGGCCGGCTTGCTCAAGGGCACTTGCCGGCGCGGGACGCACCGGCAGCGACAAGGTCGTCAGGAAAACAGCGGCGGCGCGCGGGCTTGCGCCGAGAGGCCGGCGCGCGAACGATCGAGCTCGGAGGCGAAATCAAGCCAGGCGATGCGGCTCGGCAGGCGTTCGACGGCCTGGGCCGCAACTTGCGGGCTATCAACCGGCGCACCTGTCTGCAGCACGCTGCAGGCCGAGCAGCAGCCGTCATGGGCGTCGTGACTGGTCTGGTCACCCTGCCCGGCTCCGGAGCCGGCATCGCCGTGGCAGATGGTGGCGGCCGCGAGCGGATCGGACGCGGCAAGGCTCGCCGCCCAGCAGGCCCCGATCGGCGCAAGAATCTGCACCAGCAGGGCAACCAGGACGATGGGCAGAAAATTCTTCAGCCGCCGGCGCATCGCAAAACCATCCGGGACGGAACTAACCACCATGAGCGCCGGAAGTCGAGATCGCCGACGCGCCCCGTTTCTTCCAGCCGACGGAAATAGCCGAGCGTGGCACTTGCGTCACGGCGGCCCCGAAATCAGTCGTATCCCCTTACCCTGCCACGTGTTTTACATCTCCCGTCACAACCGCCAGTGGCGCCATCCCAATCATTTCGCAAATTGCTCGAAAATTGAACAATCGTTGCCGAAAATGATGACAAGCCTGGAAAGATAGTCTACCAATTCGGGCTCAGGCCAGCCGCGAGGTGTGTCCTGGTGGTCCAAGTCTCGGGAGGAGCCCGACGCGCACAAGCAGCGTCACCCCATCAATCAAGATCAAATCGAATTTTTGGGGCAAATAGGGTCGACACAATTTTTGGAGCAGGGCTTTCAGCCCTGCTCTTTTTTTATGTGATGATCGCAATCCGCTATGACTCCATCATTGAATCCGATCGAACGCAGCTTTGAACTCGCAGCCGCGCGTTGCGATGATTTGACACCATTGGTCTATCGCCGCCTGTTTCACGAACATCCCGAGACGCAGGCGATGTTTCGCACCGAAGGCAGCGAGCCTGTGAAAGGCTCGATGCTGCAGCTGACGATCGAAGCCATCCTCGATTTCGCGGGCGAGCGCCGCGGACATTTTCGCCTGATCGAGTCGGAAGTGTTCTCGCACGACGCCTACGGCACGCCGCGCGAACTGTTCGTGGCATTCTTCGCGGTGATCGCCGATGCGCTGCGCGACATTCTCGGCGAGCAATGGACTGCGGAGATCGATGCTGCGTGGCACAAGCTGCTCGGCGACATCGAAGCCATCGTGCTGCAGCAGAAACATCTCGTGGACGAGAGGCCGTAGCGTCATCGTTCCGATTGTGACACACTCGTTTTATCCGCGGCGCGTGCAACTGACGCCGACGGTCAGAAAAACGAAGAGGGAGCAAGCAATGCCAGGGACCGACAAGGGGATGGACAAGGCGTCGACGACGCGGCGCGACCTTTTGCAGATGGCGGCGGCGGGTGGAGCTGCGGCCGGCCTGTTCGGCGGAATGGGCATGACGACGTCCGCGCTCGCCGCCGAAATGGGACGCTCGGAAAAGCCGCTGAAGGCGGCGTTCTCCAACGCCGGACTGCAGGCGACGTGGTGCGCACAGGGCAAGCAGGCCGCCGAATTCTGGGGCAAGCTGTTCAACGTCGAGGTGACCTGGTTCGACGGCCAGCTCGATGCCGTCAAGCAGCGCGCCGCGATCGACAACATGGCGTCGCAGAAATGGGACTTCGTCGCGATCCAGGCGTTCGGCATCGGCACGCTGACCCAGCCGGTGCAGAAGATGATCGACGCCGGCACTCCCGTGATCGACATGGACACGCTTATTGCTCCTCTCGATCAAATTAACGTCCACTCGTTCCTCGCGCCCGACAACGAGTTCATGGGCGCCTCGGTGACCCAGGCGCTGTGCAACGCGATCGGCGGCAAGGGCAAGGTCATCATGACCCAGGGCGCGCTCGGCCACACCGGCGCGCAGGGCCGCGCCAAGGGCTTCAACTCGGTCATCAAGCAGTTTCCGAACATCGAGGTGCTGGACACCCAGCCCGCCGACTGGGACGTCTCCAAGACCGCTCGGCTCTGGGAAACCTATCTGACCAAATACTCGCAGATCGACGCCGCCTTCTTCCACAATGACGACATGGCGCTCGCCGCCTACAACATCATGAAGGCGCGCAACCGCACCAACATCCTGATCGGCGGCGTCGACGCCATGCCGCCGGCGATCCAGGCGGTCAGCGAAGGCCGCATGTTCGCGACCGTCCGCAATCCGTCCTGCCGCATCCATGGCGGCGCGATCGTCGCGGGTGTCGCCGCCGTGGTCGGCGGCGAGAAGAGCGGCCAGGGCATTCCGAAGAACGTCGTGACCGACGGTCCCGTCGTGACCAAGGCCAACGCCGCCGGCATGCAATGGATGGAGGATCACTTCCTGATCTGAGCGGGCCTCATGACGCAGGGACGCTCGGCGATCCTCGAATTGCACCAGATCACGAAGGCCTTCGGCGGCGTCGAAGCCCTTCGTGGGGTCGACTTCGCGCTGCACGCCGGCGAGATCCACGGTCTCGTCGGCGAGAACGGCGCCGGCAAGAGCACGCTGATGAAGATCATCGCCGGCGTGCACCCCGAGTTCTCCGGCCGCTTCATGCTGGACGGCAAGGAGACCCGCTTCCGCTCCACCCGCGACGCACACGCCGCCGGCATCGGCATGGTGCATCAGGAGCTCAGCGTCGCGCCTGATCTCACGGTCGCCGAGAACGTGTTCCTCGGCAACCAGCTCACCAACCGCCTCGGCTTCGTGCAGTGGCGGCGGATGGCGCGCGAGGCCGGCGAGCAGCTGGCACGGTTTGGCATCGACGTCGACCCGATGACGCGGCTCGGCGATTTGCCGATCGGCCTGCAGCAGCTGATCGAGATCGCCCGCGTGCTGTTTTCCGGCGCACGCATCATCATCCTGGACGAGCCGACCTCCGCCCTCTCCCCACCCGAGGTGGAACGCCTCTTTGCGACGCTCCACAAGCTGCGCGACCAAGGCACCAGCATCGTCTTCATCTCGCATTTCATCGAGGACATTTTGCGGGTCTCCGACGTGGTGACGGTGTTCCGCAACGGACGGAAGATCGCCGAGACGGCGTCCGCGGACACCACCAAGGGCGCGCTGATCGAGGCCATGATCGGCCGCGGCGGCGAGGCGCTGGAGCACAGCTACACCGACGACCTCATGCTCCCGCAACCGGGCGGCGGCGCGGCGGTGCTGAAGGTCGATCAGCTCTCGCTCCGCCGCAGCCTGCAGGACGTCACGTTCGAGGCCCGCTCCGGGGAAGTGCTCGGCATCTACGGCTTCATGGGCTGCGGGCAGTTGGAGCTGTCGCGCATCCTGTTCGGCAAGCTCCGGCCCGACGGCGGAACGCTGGTGGTCGACGGCGCCGCCAAGACCTTCCGCAGCACCGCAGCCGCCCGGCGGGCCGGCGTTGCGCTGGTACCTGAAAGCCGCCGCGCCATGCTGTTCCACCAGGAGCCCGTCTACAAGAACATCTCGATCAGCATCCTCGAGCGGATCTCGGCGCTGCTGCTCAAGCCGGTGCGCGAGCGCGCGATCGCCCAGCGCCAGGTCGAGCAATTGCAGATCCGGCCGCCAGTGGTCGGCCTCGATCTCGGCATGCTGTCCGGCGGCAATCAGCAGAAGGTGGCGCTGGCGAAATGGCTCGCCTATCCGCCGCGCGTCCTGGTGCTGTGCGAGCCGACCCGCGGCATGGATGTCGGCGCCAAGAACGACGTGATCAACATCGTGCGCGATCTCCGCGCCAGGGGACTGGCGATCATCGTGCTGTCGACCGAGCCGGAGACGGTGCTGTCGCTCGCAGACCGGATCCTGGTGCTGAAGCGCGGCGCGGTGGTGCGCGAATTCGCGGGCGAAGCGGTCAGCAAGGACCGGCTGCTGGAGGCCGCCTAGAGCATGATCCGGAAAATTGCGAAGCGGTTTTCCGATGAGATCATGCTCAAACAAACAGAGAAAGCGCGATGACCACCTCATCGCGCTTGATGGAGAGACATGATGGCAAGCAGTGACGGCGCGACGGCGCGAGCGGATCACCGGCGGTCGCGCGGGCTGGCGCCCTTCCTGCGCTCGCAGATGCGCAACATCGCGCCGTTCCTGACGCTGATCTTCCTCAGCGCCTTCTTCGCGATCGCGAGCCCGTCGTTTGCCACCATCGACAATGTCGGCAACATCCTCACGCAAGTCTCGGTCACCGGCATCATCGCCGTCGGCCTCACCTTCGTGATCCTGTGCGCCGAGATCGACCTGTCGATCGCCAGCATCGCCAACGTCACCGGCATTGCCGTGGCGTACTTCACGCTGCAGGAATCCTACGTCAACATCGCCAATGTCCCGATGCCGGGCATCGTCGCGATCCTGCTGGCGTTGGCGCTGTGCGCACTGCTCGGCCTCGTCAACGCGCTGGGGCTGACCATGATCGGCATCCCCTCCTTCATCATGACGCTGGCCATGATGCAGATCGCGGCCGGCGTCTCGGCGCTGCTGGTGCGCGGCCAGATCGCCTACAAGGTGCCGGACCTGATCACGACGCTGGGCTCCGGATCGATCGGCGGCATCCCCTGGATCGTGATCGTCGCCGCGGTGATGCTGCTCGGCGGCCATCTGGTGCTGACCTATACGCGGTTCGGCCGCTACGTCTACATGGTCGGCGGCAACCGCGAGGCCGCCGAATTCGCCGGGCTGAACGTCAAGCTCATCCTCGGCAGCGTGATGGTGATCTCGGCGGTCTGCTCCGGGATCGGCGGCATGCTCGGCGTCGCCCATTTCGGCAGCGCCCAGCAGAACGAGTTCGATACTTATCTGCTGGATTCGATCGCGGCGGTGGTGGTCGGCGGCACCAGCCTGTTCGGCGGCCGCGGCGGCATCGGCAACACCATCGTCGGGCTGTTCGTGCTCGGCGTGCTCAACAACGGCCTCGACCACGTCAATATCGACAGCTTCCTGAAAATCTTGATCCGCGGCCTGATCTTGCTCGCCGCACTGATCATCAACGTTTATGCGCAGCGGCTGCGGGAGCAAGCGGCGGAGTGACATGTTAGGTCCGTCATCCTGAGGTGCGAGCCTTGCGGCGCAATTGCGCCGCTGGGCGAGCCTCGAAGGATGGATCGGCCGGAGTGGGGCCGTGCATCCTTCGAGGCTCGCAAGGGCTCGCACCTCAGGATGACGGGGCCGCGATCGTTGGCACGCGTTCTCTCCATTCGTCGTCCCTGCGAAAGCAGGGGCCCATAGTCCGCGGCGGATGTGGTGAACGAGACCCGTCGTTCTAGCATCGCTCAACAAGAATGCCTGTGGTTATGGGTCCCTGCTTTCGCAGGGACGACACCGAGCGTTTTGCTCGATTTACGAGTCATACGTCCGCGTCCTCGCGGCGCCTTTCGCCCGAGCTTTGCTGTTCGTTTCACCCTCTGAAAGCAGAGGGCGCAGGGAAAGCCGGGTGCCGATCGCACCCATGGGCCCCGTGCAAAAGGTAGAAAGCACGGGGGTAGGACCACAGGTGTAACCGGAAACAACCCGGCTTTCCCTGCGCGATGGGCTACGGCTTACTTCGTGCTCTCCCCGGCGAGACTGGGCTTGCTTGTCACCGTCTTCGCAACGCGCACCGCGCAATCGGAAAAGACACCTGCCGCTAGGGCGTCAGGACCACACGACTTCACCGTCCGCCTCATGCGCGTTCGTCAACTGCGCAATCGGCGTCCACCGCATCTCGACCCGCGTTCGTGACGACCGCGAAGCGCCCCTCGTGTCGGGCGAGACGGAGGGATTAAACATCTGAGTTGGGGTCCACGTCAAGATTAAATTCGGAAAACACGAATATCCCCACCCCCGCTACCTGGCAAAATCCGGCTGCCAGTGGCGCAGTTCGCGCGCGGCGTAGGTGACAGCGCCGATTGTCGTGTAGGACACCGCCTCCAGCATCATGTTGCGCGCGAGCTTGAGGGCCCGCGCCTCGCAGATCGCGCGCAGCCTCTCGTCCGCGATCCACTCGAAATCGATGTTGTGCGCGAGACCAAGGATGCGCCGGATGGTCTTGGCGGCGGCAAAGCCGACCGTGTCCTGGAACAGCCGCGCCATGTAGGCCTGCCGTTCCGCTTCCAGCCGCGCGGCGCCAGCTTCGCCCGTGAACAGCAACGACGGATAACCGTCGCCCTTCGCCTCGTTGCGCCACAGCGCGAGAAATTTTCGCGAGAACCCGGCCCAGACGCCCTCGATGGTCTCGAGCAGCCATGCCTCGAACGAGGCGCGCTCGCCCGGCGTGCGCTCGTGGCCGGCGGAGGCCAGATAGGCCATCAGGAGGTTGCCGATGACGGCGCCGATATCGAAGCCCATCGGGCCGTAGAAGGCGAACTCGGGATCGATCACCTTGGTCTCTGTTGCGGTGACCATGATCGAGCCGGTGTGCAGGTCGCCGTGCAGCAGCGCCTGCGGGCTCGCCATGAATTTCAGCTTCAGCCTGCTGATCGCGACATGCAGGTCAAGGTCTTCGCGGAACGCCGCCGCCGTTGCGTCGAGATAGGGCGCGGTCCAGCGGTTCTGCTCGGCGGTGCGATAGGGATCGGTGAAGATCAGATCCTCGGTGATCTTGCACAGCGCGTAGTTGCCGGCGAAATCGGCGATGCCCTGCTTCTTCTCCGCGGCCGAGAGTGCGAGATCGGACGTGAAGAACAGCGTCTGCGCCAGGAAGGTCGAGATATCCTCGACGAAGCGAGGGTACCGCGTGGCCTCGATCAGGCCTTTGCGCATGATGATGTGCGGCTCGAGCAACTCCATCGCGGTGAGCGCGAGCGGCGCATCATGATGCAGCACCGACGGCACGAGCATCGGCGCCAGCCGCGCCTGATGCACCAGCGCCATGTGCTCGTAATGCGCCCGCGACAGCGGCAGCGGCCAGCTCTCGCCGACGAGGCGCACATAGGGCAGCGCCTGCTTGACCGCGAGGCCGCCGCTTCCGCCCTTGACGATGAAGACGAGGTTGAGATTGCCGTCGCCGACCTCGCTGATCGACCAGTCCGCCGGCGCGCCGCCGAGCTGCGCGCCGATGGCGGGCAGCCCCGCGAGATAATCCCGCAGATCGGCTTCCCGCAGGATTCGATATGCGCTCTGCCCGGAGCCCGGCTGGGACTGCAGGTTCATCGTGGTCGCCTCCTCCGCATTGCCAGGGCGAGGTTGATCCCCGCTCCATTGGCGTCAGTTTCTAAAACAGCATCCCCATCGGTACGTAGCCTGGGTGAGCGAAGCGATACCCGGGAAAGTGATCCCGCATGTCGCTTCGCTCATGCGGGCTACTTCTGATCCAACGAAAACTGCGTATCAGAACGGCATCCCCATCAGTTTCGACAGCCGCTCGATCGAGAGATAGCCGGAATGATAGGCCCACATCGCGATCGCGAAGATCACCGCCGAGATCAGCGTGGTCCACAACAGCTTGCGGCCCATCCGCGCCAGGATCGGCGCGCCGGGATCGGTGCCGGGCGCGCCGACGCCGTCCTCATGCTGGCTGCGTATGCCGAACGGCAGCGTCAGGAACAGCACGAGCCACCAAAGCACGAAGTAGATCGCTAGCCCTGTGGAGATCTGGTACGCCATATGGCCTCAGGCCTGTTCGATCTCGACCAGCGCGCCGGAAAAGTCCTTCGGGTGGAAGAACAGCACCGGCTTGCCATGCGCGCCGATCTTCGGCTGGCCGTCGCCCAGCACCCGCGCGCCCTCGGCGATCATGCGGTCACGGGCCGCGATGATGTCGGGCACGTCGTAGCAGACATGGTGGATGCCGCCGTCGGCATTGCGCTCGACGAATTTCGCGATCGGCGAGGCTTCGCCCAGGGGTTCGATGAACTCGATCTTGGTGTTCGGCAGGGTCACGAACACGGTGATGACGCCGTGCTCCGGCAGCGGCACCGCATCGGAAATCTCGGCATTGAAGGCGGTGCCGTAGATCTTCGCAGCCTGCTTGGCGTCCCTGACCGCGATCGCGACGTGATTGAGCCGGCCCAGCATCTCTCTCTCCCTTTAGTTGAGCATGATCTTTTCGGAAAACCGCTTCGCACTTTTCCGGATCATGCTTAGGCTCAAACCGTCAGAACGTGCACGACGCAGATCGGCTTCTTGCCCCATTGCTCGTTCAGCGCCGCCCGCACCGCGCGCCGCACCGATTCCCCCAGCGCGTCCGGATCGCGCCGCCGCGGCTTCGGCAGGCCCTCGATCGTCGATACCACCACATCGAACACGATGTCGTCGAGCAGTTCGCCCGCCGCATTGTTCTCCGGCATGCCGACCAGATCAACCTCGGGGTCGTCGGCGATTTCGCCCTGCGCGGTCATGGCGATGGCGACGAAGGCGCAGCCGGCAAAGCCCATCCGCCGCCGCTCCACCACGGCGCGCGACTTGGCGTCCTCCAGGATGGTTCCGTCCTTGTAGAGCCGGCCCGCCGGCACCTCGCCGACGATGCCGGGCTCGCCGGGCCCGAGCTTGACGAGGTCGCCGTTGCGGCAGGTCAAGACCTTGGGCACGCCGGCGGCGCGCGCCAGCTTGGCGTGTTCGGCCAGATGCAGCGCCTCGCCATGGACCGGGATCAAGAGCTGCGGCCGCACCCAGGAGATCATGTCGCGCAACTCGTCGCGACGCGGGTGGCCGGAGACGTGCACCAGATGCTCGCGGTCGGTGATGATCTCGACGCCCTGCATGACCAGGTTGTTGATGATCGAGCCGACCGCCTTCTCGTTGCCGGGAATGGTGCGGGAGGAGAAGATCACGGTGTCGCCCTTGTTCAGGGTGACCTGCGGATGGTCGTCATTGGCGATCCGCGCCAGCGCCGCGCGCGGCTCGCCCTGGCTGCCGGTGCACAGCGCCAGCACCTTGTCGGCCGGGAAATGGCCGTAATAGTCGGCGCTGCGGAATTTATGCGAGCCGTCGAGATAGCCGCATTCGCGCGCCACCTGCACCACGCGCTCCATGGCGCGGCCGACCACGACCACCTCGCGGTCGGCGGCGTTGGCGGCGTCCGCCACCGCCCGCACCCGGGCGACATTGGAGGCGAAGGTGGTGACCGCGACCCGGCCCTTGGCCGCCTTGACCAGCTTCTTGATGGTGGCGGCGACCTCCGTCTCCGACGGCGAGCGTCCGTCGCGCACCGCATTGGTGGAATCGCCGACCAGCGCCAGTACGCCTCCATCGCCGAGCTCGCGCAGCCGCCGCTCGTCGGTCGGCTGGCCGATGATCGGGGTCGGATCGATCTTCCAGTCGCCGGTATGCAGCACGGTGCCGACATCGGTCTTGATCGCCAGCGCGTGCGATTCCGGAATCGAATGCGCGACCGGGATGAACTCGACATTGAACGGGCCGATATCGACCCGCCCGCCCGACGGGATCACCGTGACCGGGATTTTTGGAGGGTTGCGCTCGGCGGCGCATTTGGCCTCGAACAGCGCCGCGCTGAATTGCGTCGCATAGATTTTGCAGCCGAGCTTCGGCCAGAGATCGATGATGGCGCCGAAATGATCCTCATGGGCGTGCGTCAGCACGAGGCCCATCAGATTGTTGCGCTCCTTCTCGAGGAAGCGGACGTCGGGCATGATCAGGTCGATGCCCGGCAGATGCTCCTCGTCGCCAAAGGAGACGCCGAGATCGACCGCGAGGAAGGAGCGCTGGTGGCGGTTGCCGAGGCCGTAGATCGACAGGTTCATGCCGATCTCGCCGACGCCGCCGAGCGGCGCAAAGGTGAGCTCCTCGGGACGCGCCATCAGTTCGCCCTCACCGAGGCTGCGGAGCCGAAATAGACCTCGCCTGCCGTTACGGGCAGACGCTCGCCATCAGCGGTGCGGACGATCAGGCAGCCGGTATCATCGATGGTGTCGAACGTGCCTTCAAGGGTCGCCGAGCCGGTCTGGACCGCGACCTTCTCGCCGAGCCCAGCCGCGCGCTCCAGCCACAGCCTGCGGATCTCGGGGAAACCGCGGCCGTCGTCCCAGATGCCGCGAAACTCGACCCAGGCGTCCGACAGCGCGGCAAACAGCTCCTCCGCCCCGATCTGGATGCCGAGCGCCGCGAGCGATACGGCCGGCGTCGGCGTCCCCTCGGGTGCTGCGACGACATTGGTGCCGATGCCGACGACGACCGCCAGCCGGCTCCCGATGGCCTCGGCCTCCAGCAGGATGCCCGAGAGCTTCTTGCCGTTGGCCAGCACGTCGTTCGGCCATTTCAGGGTGAACTTCGGGCTGTCCGGCCCGAGCCGCAGCGCCGCCTCGATGCTGACCTTCCGCAGCGCGGCTTCGAGCGATAGCCCGGCGGCAAAGCCGAGGGTGGCGGCGACTGCCGGCTGGACGTCCGTCACCTCCAGGATCGTGCTGGCGAGATTGCCGCGCGGCGCGACCCAGACCCGCTGCCGCCGCCCGCGGCCCGCGGTCTGTTCCGGCGTCACGAACCACATCGGCCCCTGCTCGCCGTCGCGGGCGCGCAGCATCGCCTCGGCATTGGTCGAGCCGATCTGATCGAAGGCGGCGAGCCTATAGCCCGCCGCTATGGCCCGCGGCCCGAGCGTGAAGGTCATGTCAGCGTTATGCGCATGATTGGTTCCGAAAGCCAGCATCCCGATTTCGGAACCGCAGGCGTCAAAATAGTGATTTGGCCGCCGCCGTGGCCACGCTCACCAGCGGACCCGGATAGGCGAAGAAGAAGATGTTGAAGATGCCTGCGACCGCCAGCACGGTGCGCAGCTCGACGCGAACCGGGTCGAGCTTGCCGAGCGGCTGGTCGAAATACATCACCTTGACGATCGACAGATAGTAGAACGCGCCCACCACGCTGGTCAGCACGCCGATCACGGCGAGCGTGAACAGATTGGCCTTGATCGCGGCGACGAACACGTACCACTTGCCGAAGAACCCGGCGAGCGGCGGCACGCCGGCCAGCGAGAACAGCAGCATCGCGAAGATGAAGGCGAGCAGCGGGTTGGTGCGGGAGAGGCCGGCGAAATCGCTGATCTGCTCCAGCGCCTGGCCGTTGCGCTTCATCGCCAGGATGATGCTGAAGGAGCCGAGCGTCATCGCGACATAGATCGCGATGTAGATCAGGACCCCCTGGGCGCCCTCAACCGTGCCGGAGGCGAGGCCGACCAGCGCAAAGCCCATATGGCCGATCGAGGAATAGGCCATCAGGCGCTTGATGTTGGTCTGGCCGATCGCCGCGAACGAGCCCAGCGCCATCGAGGCGATCGCCACGAACACCAGGATCTGCTGCCACTGGGTGACGATGCCCGGGAACGCCGTCAGCGTCGCGCGGGTGAACACCGCGAGCGCCGCGACCTTCGGGGCGGACGCGAAGAACGCCGTCACCGGCGTCGGCGCGCCCTCATAGACGTCCGGTGTCCACATGTGGAACGGCACTGCCGAGACCTTGAAGCAGAGGCCGGCGAGCAGGAACACCAGGCCGAACACGATGCCGATGCTGCCGGTGGTTGCCGCCGCGGCGATGCCGGCGAAGCTGACGGTACCGGTGAAGCCGTAGATCAGCGAGGCGCCGTAGAGCAGCATGCCCGACGACAGCGCGCCAAGCACGAAATACTTCAGGCCCGCCTCGCTCGACTTGGCGTTGTCGCGCTGGCTGGCGGCGACGACGTAGAGCGCAAGGCTCATCAGCTCGAGGCCGAGATAGAGCGAGATCAAATCGCCGGCCGAGATCAGCACCATCATGCCGAGCGTGGACAGCAGCACCAGGATCGAGAACTCGAAGTTGCGGCTCGACGGCTGAGACAGGTATTCGGTCGACAGGATCAGGGTTGCCGCCGAGGCGATCAGCGCGAGGACCTTCAGGAAGCGGGCGAAGTCGTCGACGATGAAGCTGCCGCCGAAGGTCACGAGCTTGCCGGCCGGCAGCCAGAGCTCCAGCACGCCAGTCAGCACCAGGAGACAGATCGCCAGCGCCGTGACGAGCCGCGTCGTCCCCTGCCCGCGATAGGCTCCGATCATCAACAGCACCATGGCGCCGACCGCGAGCACCAGCTCCGGCAGCACCGGCTGCAACTGATAACCTGCACTGGAAAAGCTCATGACGAGGGCCTTACTGGACGGTCAGCGCGGCTGCCTTCACGGCAGTCACGGCGGTTTGGTAATTGTTGACGAGCTGCTGCACCGAGGCGGCCGACATATCGAGCACCGGCTTCGGATAGACGCCGAACAGGATGGTCAGCGCGATCAGCGGGAACAGCGTCACGCATTCGCGGAAGGTGAGATCCTTGATCGACATCAGCGACGGCTTGACCAGCGCGCCGAACACCACCTTGCGGTAGAGCCAGAGCGCGTAGCAGGCCGACAGGATCACGCCGGTGGTGGCGAAGAACGCCGTCGGCAGCGAGATCTTGAAGGTGCCGAGCAGCGTCATGAACTCGCCGACGAATCCGCTCGTGCCGGGCAGACCGACATTGGCCATGGTGAAGACCATGAAGGTCAGCGCATAGAGCGGCATCCGGTTGACGAGGCCGCCATAGGCCGCGATCTCGCGGGTGTGCATGCGG
>NZ_JAQOSR010000187.1:0-15700 GCF_046718885.1 Bradyrhizobium sp. UFLA01-814
GCGCGTCTCGAACCACGAGGCCAAGCACTTGCGCGGTCGCCAAGGGGCATATGCGATAGCCCTGCCCGCAAGCGGGAGAGGGGGCGCAGCCCGCTTGGGCTTCTACATTTGCCTCAGACCCGCTCCAGCGCCCGCTCGAAATCCTCGATCAGGTCGTCGGGATGCTCGAGCCCGGCCGAGAAGCGAATAAAACCTTCGCTGATACCGAGTTCGGCGCGGGCCTCCGGCGCCAGCCGCTGATGCGTCGTGGTCGCGGGATGCGTGACCAGGCTCTTGGCATCGCCGAGATTGTTGGAGATGCGCGAGATCTTCAGCGCATTGAGGCAGCGGAAGGCGCCGGCCTTGCCGTCCTTCACCTCGAAGCCGACCAGCGTCGAGCCGGCGCCCATCTGCTTCTTCACCGTCGCGGCCTGCGGATGATCGGGGCGGCCGGGATAGACCAGCCGCGTGATCTTCGGATGCCTGGCCAGCGCCTCGGCGATCTTCGCCGCGTTCTCGGTCTGGGCGCGGACGCGGACGCCGAGCGTCTCCAGCCCCTTCAGCAGCACCCAGGCGTTGAACGGCGACAGCGACGGGCCGGTCTGGCGCATGAAATTATGGATGTGCTCGGCGATGAAGGCTTCCGACGACAGGATGACGCCGCCGAGGCAGCGGCCCTGGCCGTCGATATGCTTGGTCGCGGAATAGACCACGACGTCGGCGCCGAGCGACAGCGGGCTCTGCCAGATCGGCGTCGCGAACACATTGTCGACGATCAGCCGGGCGCCGCCGCTATGCGCGATCTCTGCGATCGCGCCGATGTCGAGCACGTCGAGCGTCGGATTGGTCGGGCTCTCCAGGAAGAAGGTCTTGGTGTTGGGCCGCAATGCGCGCTGCCACTGGTCGAGATCGAGGCCGTCGACCAGCGTCGTCTCGATGCCGTAGCGCGGCAACAGGTCCTGCACCACGTAGAGGCAGGAGCCGAACAGGGCCTTCGAGGCCACCACGTGATCGCCGGCCTTCAGCGGCGCGAGGATCGCGGTGGTCACCGCGGCCATGCCGGTCGCGGTCGAGCGCGCGGCTTCCGCGCCCTCGAGCTCGATCATGCGGCGCTCGAACATCGCGATGGTCGGGTTGGAATAGCGCGAATAGATGAAGCCGGGGTCCTGGCCCTTGAAGCGCGCCTCGCATTGCTCGGCGGTGTCGTAGACGTAGCCCTGGGTGAGAAACAGCCCTTCCGACGTCTCCCCGAATTGCGAGCGCAGCGTGCCGCCATGGACGAGGCGGGTTTCGGGACGAAAGCGGGCCGTGGTTTCAGATTCAGACATGTGACCTCCGAGGTGGCCATTTCCCCTGGAAACTGGCCACAAAAAAACCGGCCTGGAGCAACCTCCACAAGCCGGGATCACACTGTCCCCGGCCTGTTTAGCGACTTATTTAACGTGGCTGCAAGCCGGCCGGCTCAAATCACCACGGGATAAGTGCAGCTGATATTCCCTCGCGCCCTTTCCGTCAAGACGGTCATCGGATAACCCGTAAAAGCCCATATTTTGGGGCTTGATGGCCGCCTGGAGTATGATTTTTGGGCCATCTCGAGGGATCGCCGAGGGACCGCATCGTGTCGTTCACGCTGGAAGATGAATCCAACGGAATCCTGCCCGACCGCATGATCGCGGAGATGGCGGAGGCCGGCCTCATTCTGCCCGCCTACGACTTCGTCGAGAGCCAGATCCAGCCGGCCAGCCTCGATCTGCGCCTTGGCGACATCGCCTACCGGGTCCGCGCCAGCTTCCTGCCGGGACCCGATGCCACCGTCGCCGAGCGGATCGACGAGCTGAAGCTGCACGAGATCGATCTGTCCGACGGCGCGGTGCTGGAGACCAACTGCGTCTACATCGTGCCGCTGCTGGAGAGCCTGGCGCTGCCGCCGGAGATCGTGGCCGCGGCCAACCCGAAGAGCTCGACCGGACGGCTCGACGTCTTCACCCGCGTGATCGCCGACGGCACCCGCCGCTTCGATATGATCGGCGCCGGCTATCACGGCCCGCTCTACGCCGAGATCAGCCCGAAGACCTTTCCCGTGCTGCTGCGCGAGGGTTCGCGGCTCAGCCAGGTCCGCTTCCGGATCGGCGAGGCGACGTTGACCGCCGACGAGCTCGATGCGCTGCACGCCGCCGAGCGGCTGGTCGATATCGACGATGCCGATCTCTCCGATGGCGTTGCGCTTTCCGTCGATCTCTCCGGCGAGAGCTCGGGCGGCTTCGTCGGGTATCGCGCCAAGCGCCACACCGGCGTGGTCGATGTCGATCGCCGCGGCGGCTATGCGGTCGACGATTTCTGGGAGCCGATCAAGGCCCGGCCCGACGGCAGCCTCATTCTCGATCCCGGCGAGTTCTACATCCTGGCTTCGAAAGAGGCGGTGCAGGTGCCGCCGGACTACGCCGCGGAGATGGTGCCGTTCGATCCGCTGGTCGGCGAATTCCGCGTCCACTATGCCGGCTTCTTCGATCCCGGCTTCGGCTATGCCGGCGCCGGCGGCAAGGGCGCGCGCGCGGTGCTGGAGGTGCGCTCGCGCGAGGTGCCGTTCATTCTCGAGCATGGCCAGATCGTCGGCCGCCTCGTCTATGAACGCATGCTCGAGCGTCCCGACGCGCTGTACGGCCAGCGCATCGGCTCGAACTATCAGGCGCAGGGCTTGAAGCTCTCCAAGCATTTTCGCGTCTAATTCCGTTTCGCGCGCGCTTAATTCCGTAACCCGGATTTCGCGTCGTTCTCCGCTGTCATTCCCCGCGAAAGCGGGGAATCCAGCACGCCGCGGCCCCTCCATCGACAACGACTGTCTCTGGGATACTGGATCGCCCGATCAAGTCGGGCGATGACACTGCGCGCGTGTAATTCCGTAGCCCGGATGAAGCGCTAGCGAAATCCGGGAGGCTGCATACGCGCATTGAGCTGCCCCGGATTGCGCTTCGCTGCATCCGGGCTACGATTGCGCGCGCGAGGCTTCATCTCGCCAACAAGAACAGCGGGAGCGGACATGACCGGAGAGCAGGACGCGCGCGAGGCCCAATGGCGGAAGTGGCGCAGCGTCGCCGATCTCTATCATGCCTTCTTCACCGGGCTGATCCTCACCGTGGTCACGCGGCGCGGCACGGCTGATGCAGCGGAATTCGTCTTCCGCGTGTTTCGCCGCCAGCAGCAGGAACGCTTTCTCCCCGGCTTGAAGAAGCTCGGCCTCGACGGCCTGCCGCCGGCGGTCGCGGCCGCGCAGTATCATTATCTTTCCAACTGGATCGGCGGCGTGCATGTCGAATACATGTACGAGACGGACCGCAAGGCCTGGATCCGCTATCCGCCGCCGCGCTGGATCTGGAAGGGCACGGCGATCTGCGGCGTGCCCGGCGAGGTCTCGCGCGCGATGCTGCGCGGCTGGCACGCCAACAATGGCGTCGCGCTCGGGGATTTGCGGCTCGGCTTCGTCTGCACCAAGCAGAGTGTCGACGGCCAGGACGGCCTCGAAGGCTATTACTGCGAGTACGATCATCCGCTCGAGCTCGATCAGCGCCTCGTGTTCGCGCGCAATCTCGAGGCGCCGCTGTTCGATTCCAGAACCGCGCCGGCGCTGCCGGTCGACAGCTGGCCGAAGCCGCGGCTGGAAAAGGCCTATCGCAACTACGCGATGGAATATGTGAAGACAGCCGCGCCGGTCATCGTGCAGGTGTTCGGCCCCGAGGATGCGAGCTATCTGCTGCATCTCACCGGCAAGCTGATCGGCATGCAGTATTATGACGAGGTCGCGCAGGCGCTCGGCGGGAGCCGTGGCCGTGCCACGGAATTTGCCGCATTCCTGCGCACTCTCTTCGAGTCGCAGGACGATGTCGCTGACATCAGCGAATCCGAGGGCCAGTTCGAAATCCGCCAGCACGGCTGGAAGCTGATGGCCGATGTCGCCGACTATCACCCGGCCTGCGCCAGCGTGCTGACGGGTCTGTTCGAAGGGCTGGCCGCCGGCTGCGGGCGGCATATTCCGGTACATCTGAAGCCGAATGGTGCCGCCGGCGCGCCGTTCGTCTGGTCGATCGGCTAGAGCCAAGGTTCATCCGGGTTCACCTGCAATCACGCAGGCCCCCCTTGCGCCCCGCGCACGTGGAATCCGCTGCTGCCATGGTAGGGAAACACCATGGCGCGGCTCCCCAGATCGCGCGTGGGAGTAGAAATGTCCGATCTCGGCCTCGCCGAAATACCTGTCGACGAACAAGAGCGGCCGCTGCCGCCGCCGGTGACCAAGCCGGCGCGCAATGCGCTGCTCGACGGGCCGATCCTGCGCACGCTGTTGTGGCTCGCCTGGCCGAACGTGATCGCGCTCTCCGCCGGCACCTGCGTCGTCATCGCGGAGACTTCGTATATCGGCCGGCTCGGCGTCGAGTCGCTTGCGGCGATGGCGCTGGTGTTTCCCTGCGTGATCCTCACCATGACGATGTCCGGCGGCGCGATGGGCGGCGGCGTCGCATCCGCGATCGCGCGTGCGCTCGGTGCCGGCGAGATCGAGCGCGCCTCGACGCTCGCGATGCATGCGCTGCTGATCGGCCTGACCTTTGGTTTGACATTCATGCTGGGCATGCTGATCTTCGGTCCGCGCCTGCTCGAATTGCTCGGCGGCCGCGGCAATGTGCTGGCGCAGGCCATCGCCTATTCGCAGGTGTTCTTCGGCGGCGCGATCCTGCCCTGGCTGATGAACACCATGGCCGGCATCCTGCGCGGCACCGGCAACATGAAGCTGCCGTCGACCATGATCCTGTCGTCGGCGGTGTGGCAGATCATTCTCGGCGGCACGCTCGGGCTCGGGCTCGGCCCGGTGCCGCAATTCGGCATGCGTGGCGTCGCCGCGGGTTCGCTGATCGCCTATTCGATCAGCATCAGCGTGATGAGCTGGTATTTGTTCTCGGGCCGCGCGCGCGTGAAGCCGAAGCTCAAGGGGCTGCGCGTGCAATGGGCGATGTTCATCGACATCCTCAAGGTCGGCGCAGTGTCCTGCTTCTCGCCGCTGCAATCGGTTCTGACGATCTCGATCTTCACCCACATGCTGGCGCAGTTCGGCACTGCGGTGCTCGCCGGCTACGGCATCGGCGCGCGGCTCGAATTCATGCTGACCTCGGTCGCCTTCGCGGTCGGCATCGCCTCGGTGCCGATGATCGGCATGGCGGTCGGCGCCGAGCGCGTCGCGCGGGCCCGACGCATCGCCTGGACCGCGGGCACGGTGTCGTTCCTTGCGGTCGGCGTGGTCGGCAGCTTCATCGCCGTCTTCCCCGACCTCTGGGTCAATCTGTTCACCAATGATCCGCACGTGCGGTCGACCAGCCATCAATATCTCTCGACCGCCGCGCCGATGTACGCGTTCATCGGCCTTGCGATGTCGATGTATTTCTCCTCGCAAGGCGCGGCGAAGGTGCTGGGTCCGGTGCTGGCGCAGACGGCGCGGCTGATCTTCATCGGCGCCGGCGGCTGGTGGCTGTCGACGCATGAGGCAAGCGCGCAAAACTTCTTCGCACTCGCCGCCGCCTCGATGGGGGTGCTCGGCGTGCTGTCCTGCCTCAGCGTGATCCTGACGCGCTGGGGCAAATCCGCGCCGGTCGCCGAGGCGCAGCCGGCGCTGTCTTGAGCCGCTGAAAGTACCGTCTCGGCTCTCACACCGTCGTCCTGAGAGAATGTGCATGTATTCAGCGTCGTCCTGGCGAAAGCCAGGACCCATTACCCCAACCGCTTGTTGTTGTGCGACGCTGGGGCCAATATCGCACCCTCAATCGAATTCGGTGGTTATGGGTCCTGGCTTTCGCCAGGACGACGGCGTGCGGAGGCCGCTCGCTACAATTCTCACACCGTCATCCCCGCGCAAAGGCGACCTTTGCGCGGGGGCGTCGGTGATAAAGTTTCCCGGCCGCCAGCCCTGCTACGCCGCGCTCTTCTCCCTGGCCGACTTGGCCATCGCCGCTTGCATCGCCGCCGCGCCGAGGTCCATCTGCGAGTCCATGTAGGGCGCGACCTCGTGCGGCAGCACGTCGGCGATCCACACCACGCGGCAGCGCGTGTCGCCCTCGGCGAACACCTGCACCGAGGCGGAATGCTGCTTCAACCGTTCGCTGGTGATCGCATAGACCAGCCGCTTTCGGTTGTCGTCGCAATCGACCAGCGTCTCGCGCGCCACGGTGCCGTTGGCGAAAGTGACGGTGCGGACGTCGCCGTCGAGTTGCGTGTCGGTCACGAAGCCCGGCACCAGCCGCGTATGCAGCGCGCCGAAATCGCGCAGCGCGTCCCAGACATGATCAGCGGGCGCGTCGATCGGGATATCCTTGTGAATGGAAGCCATGATTGTAGCCTTTCGGGTGGTTGTTATCCCCGCGCAAAGGCTTCGCCTTTGTCGCTGGAGGTGCGAGCTGCGCGATGCCTCGACATCGCGTTCCTGAGCGAGCCTCGAAGGATGACCGGATCTCGCTCGGGGCCATCCTTCGAGACGCCGCGCGTTGCGCGGCTCCTCAGGATGATGTTGGAATGCGCGGCTTTTTGTCAGGTGGCCACCGCCTCGACATTGTTGCCGTCGGGGTCGAGCAGGAACGCCGCGTAATAGGTCGGGCTGTAGTCCTTGCGATGGCCCGCCGCGCCGTTGTCCTTGCCGCCGGCTTTCAGGCCTGCGGTGTGGAATGTCTTGATCGCGTCGTGGCTCGGCGCGCGGAACGCAACATGCGTTCCGCCTTGGGCCTTGCCCTTGTGCAAATGCAGCCAGAGCGCGGGCTCGCCCTTCGGGCCGAAGCCGGCACCGCTGTCGTCGCGCGAGCAGAGCACGAAGCCGAGCGGCGCCAGCACCGCGGTGTAGAAGCGCACGCTGGCGTCGAGGTCGGCAACGCGCAATCCGATATGGTCGTACATAAGGAAATCTCCAGTCGTTGGGCGCATCGAAAGACGCGCGGACTGGAGCAGCCTAGCTATTGCAGCGCGAGACGTTCTTGGAAAATCTTGCGGTCGCCGCGCGAGGCCTGGCGGAACTTCAGCGGCGGGGCGCCGGCGGCGCGGTGGAAGCTGCGCACGAAATTGGACAGGTCGCCGAAGCCGACGTCATAGGCGATATCGGTGATCGGGCTGTCGTCGTCGGCGAGCCGCCGTGCCGCATGGCGCAGCCGCGAGCGCACGAGATATTGATGCGGGGTGACGCCGAGCACGGCGGAAAACAGCCGCAGGAAATGGAAGGTGCTCAAGCCGGCCTGTTCCGCGGTATCGTCGAGGTCGATCTGATGATGTGAATTGGCGTCGATCCACAGCGCGGCCTCGACGGCGCGGCGGCGATCGCGCAAGCCTGCGGTGAGGGGCTTCGTCTCGCGGTCGGACACCAGCTCGACAAGGCGGCTGGTGAGGAGGTGACCGATCTCGTCGAGACCGACGTCGCTGTTGCCATTTGCCGCCGTTTGCGCGAGTTCGCCGATCACCATCAGTTCCGGCAGCGGCGGCACCGACCCGACCTGCCAGACCGCCGCGCGGTCGCCGATGGTCTCGACCAGCACCGGGTCGAGGAAGAACGACAGGCATTCGTCGCCGACCACGTGGTCGTGCGTGCAGGTGTATTCATCGCCGGGATGGCCGACCAGGATCGAGCCTGCCACCAGCTCATGGAAGCGGCCGCGGCAATGGCAGCCGAAGCTGCCGCTGCGCACATAGGACACCGAGTGGGAGGCGAACTGCTCGGCGAACGGCTTGTCGCCGGGTTCCGCCGTGCAGCGGAACTCGTTCACCGTGATGCGATCGCGCTGCAGCAGCCTGGTTCGGACCATACCTGGGATTTAAGCTTGCGGCCGGAGTCGTGCAACGGGCAGCAGCACATCAAAAAGGGTCTTGCTGGTGGTCGGCTGGGCGCCCTCGATCGAGAGCAGCCGCCGCTTCGAGATGCTGCCGCCGTTCGGCGAGATCCGGTCGGCATAATTGCCCGCCTCGAGCACGCGGTGGCAGGGCACCATGACCATGAAGGGATTGCGGCCGAGCGCCTGTGCCACCGAATAGACCGCGCCGGACGCGCGCAAGGCGCTCGCCACCTCGTCATAGGTCCGGGTTTCGCCGCGGGGAATGGTGCGGACAAACTGGTAGACGCGCGCGTTGAAGGCCGGGATGCCGCTCATGTCGAGCGCAATGCCGGCAAGGTCCCCATTGCCGCCGCGCAAGGTCGCGGCGATGCCCTCGATCGCGACAGCGACCTCCTCGGGAGGGCGCATCTCGCGCGCATCCGGATAAAGCTTGAATAGCCGCTTGCGGGTCTCGATCTCGCGCAGCTCGGGAAGCTGCACGCCGGCCACGCCGAGCTCACCCCACGCGATACCGCATCGGCCGATCACCGTGTCGAAAATGGTGTACCCACGCCCCGCCATGACGCCGCCAACCCCCATGCGCGCGATCTTAACATCGTCGCCGGCGTGCGCATCTTGTATCTTGACGTTTAGCTAACCATGTCGCGGCCCGTTCTGCGTGACCCCGCCAATTACCAGTCACGCATCTTAAAGGCTTTGCCCGCTATCTGGTCACTAGCATGCTCCACGGTACGATCGACGGAACGATGACCAACACCGGCGCGGATATCGCGCGCGGCGACACCGCCGTGGCCGGGACATCGACCGGGCGTCGTCATCCGCTGTTCGCATTGCTGTTGCTGGCGTTGGTCCTGCGCCTTGCGGCCGCGCTCTGGCCCAACGTGATGTATCCGGACGAGATCTTTCAATATCTCGAGCCGGCGTGGCGGATGCTCGGCCATGACGGCATCTTGACGTGGGAGTGGCGCGAAGGCATTCGCGGCTGGTTCCTGCCGACATTGCTGGCCGGGCCGGTCGCGGTGGGCGGCTTGATTGCGCCGGGCGGTGAGGGCGCTTTCCTGGTGCCGCGTCTGGTCGCCGCAACAGCGTCGCTGTCGATCGTGGTCAGCGCCTGGTACTTCGGTGCACGCATCTCGCGAACCCATGCCATCGTCGCGGCGTTCGCGGCTGCGGTCTGGTTCGAGTTGATCCTGCTCGCGCCGCACACATTGGGCGAGCCGCTGGCGACGGCGCTGATCGTGCCGGCGGCGCTGCTGGTGACCGGTCGTCCGTCGCAGCGGCATCTCGCGATCGGCGGCGCGTTGCTCGCTTTCGCCTTTGTCTGCCGCTTTCAGTACGCGCCGGCCATCGCCGTGCTTGCGCTCGGCGCCTGCTGGATGCGTTGGCGAAACCTGATTCCGCTGATCGCGGGCGGTCTCGCCGCGCTGGTGCTCACCGCCGCGATCGACCTTGCGCATGGCGCCGTGCCGTTCGCCTGGCTGATCGGCAACATCAAGGAAAACCTGCTGCACGATCGCGCGACCGAGTTCGGCGTGACGCCGGCTTCGGCCTATCTCGTCAACTTCCTGATCGTGTGGTCGGCGGCGATCGTATTGCCGCTCGCTGCGATCTGGCGCGGCGCGCGCCATGCGCCGCTGCTGCTGGCCGTGGCGTTGGTCAACCTCGTCTTCCACAGCCTGATCGCGCACAAGGAATACCGCTTCGTCTTCCTGTCGGTGGTGCTGTTCATCATCGTCGCGGCGCTGGGATCGGCCGATTGGGTGCAGTGGCTGCGCGCAAAACCCGGATGGCGCCGCTGGGCATTGCCGATCGTCACCGCCGGCTGGGCCTTGCTCTCGGTGACGCTCGCCGGCGCCAGCGAGGGGATGCGCGACTACTGGACGCGCGGTGTCGGCGCGGCGCGGCTTGCCGCCGAACTGCGCAGCGATCCGCAGATGTGCGGCCTCGCACTTTACAATGTCCGTTTCCAGCTGTTGCCAGGGCGGGAACGATTGGTCGGTCCAGTGCCGCTCTATGCGCTTGAGCCCGCTGATCCGCTCGCCGAACTCATCCTGCCGCCGCTGTTGCAGGCGACCAGGCCGGCCTTCAACCGCATCCTCGCGCGGCCCGCGGCTGCCGGTGATCTGCCGGCAGATTATTCAAGGCAAAGCTGTGCCCGCGTCGGCATCGCCGATGCCTGCATCTATGCACGAAGCGGCAGCTGCGACGCATCCGCCGCCGTGACCTTTGTCATCAATGACGTGCTCGTGAGGATGGGCCATTAGCGGGGCGGTGCGGCGATCGGCTCCAATGCGCGCTTGATCCGCTGCCTCCGCCCGGGCTATGGTCCGGCCGGTCGCACCGGGTAGGGGCGACCTCAAGCAATTGAGATCGCGGGCGTAGTTCAATGGTAGAACGGCAGCTTCCCAAGCTGCATACGAGGGTTCGATTCCCTTCGCCCGCTCCAGCCTTCAGGCGAATGTCGCAGGACAGTTTGTCGGCAAGGCAATGTATTTGACGGCGGCAGGAGACGTGACGTGAGGTTGCTTGGAGCGCTGCTGCTTGCGCTGGGCGTGCTTGGGATGACGAGGCCGGCATCCGCGCAAATGTATGATCCGCGCTATCCCGTCTGCATGCATGTTTACGGTGAGTTGGTCGGCGAACGCATGGACTGCATCTTCACGTCGCTGGATCAGTGCCAGGCCAGCGCTGTGGGCATGCCGGCGACCTGTCTGGTGAACCCCTATTATGCGCCGAGGTCGGCGCGTCCTTACCGGCCTGAACGATGACCTTTCCGCTCGTATTGGCGAGCGTCATTTGAGATCAGTGCATGGCATGGTGGTACTTCGCGCTCTTTGCGATCGTTCTGGTCGGATGTTGTGCATTGGTGGTCCGCGCCCGTCGCGGCAGCAATGAAAGAGAAGACGAGGAGCTGAATCGGCGGATCGACGAGCGCGTCGATCGGCTCGATCTCCCCCGGCGCAATCGCGACAGGGATTCCTGACCCAGGCGATCCGCAGACGGCCTTCGCTATTATCCCGGGATATTACGGCGATCTGTTCACGCAACGTGCGCGCCTAACGAACCGTACTCGACCTGTTCTTCTCACAACGCGCAGTTATGTTTCCGTAGTTCTCCGCGTTTGAGAACGAAGTTCCACCGGAACGATGTCGCGGGTTCCGGCATTGGTCGAACAGAGCCGACCGACCTCCGGCGAGAACGGTCGGTTCAAGCCCGCGCCGGGCCGTTCCCTCTCAACAGCCCCCCTAGAAGACGGTCGGCGCGGGTCCTTATCCCGGTTCTGCCCGATGTGACGAGCGTGCGCGCCGGCCGAGTATCGCTGACGTTGCGCGATGGATTCAGCGCCAGCCCAAAGCGGGCGCGATCTGGGTCAGGATCGTCTCGATCACATGCGTGTTGTAGGCGACGCCGAGCTGATTGGGGACGGTCAGAAGCAAGGTATCGGCCTCCGCGATCGCCTCATCGGTCTTGAGCTGCTCGATCAGCCTGTCCGGCTCGGCTGCGTAGCCGCGGCCGAAGATCGCGCGCGTCCTCTCGTCGATGAAGCCGATCTGGTCGTCCTCCTGCCCGTCGCCGAAATAGGCGCGGTCGCGATCGTCGACCAGCGCGAAGATGCTGCGGCTCGCCGAGACCCGCGGCTCGCGCATGTGCCCGGCCTCTTTCCACGCGGCGCGATAGGCCCGGATCTGGGCGGCCTGCTGGATATGGAAAGCCTCTCCGGTCTCGTCGTTCTTCAGTGTCGAGCTCTGCAGGTTCATCCCGAGCTTCGCCGCCCACACCGCGGTGGCGTTCGAGCCGGCGCCCCACCAGATGCGCTCGCGCAGGCCTTCCGAGAGTGGTTCGAGCCGCAGCAGGCCGGGAGGATTGGGAAACATCGGCCGTGGATTGGGCTGCGCAAATCCCTGGCCGCGCAGCATGTCGAGGAATATCTCGGCATGACGCCGGCCCATGTCGGCGTCGGTTTCGCCCTCGCCCGGCTGATAGCCGAAATAGCGCCAGCCATCGATCACCTGCTCGGGCGAGCCGCGGCTGATGCCGAGTTGCAGGCGTCCCCCGGCGATCAGATCGGCCGCGCCGGCGTCCTCGATCATGTAGAGCGGGTTTTCGTAGCGCATGTCGATCACGGCGGTGCCGATTTCGATCCTGCTGGTCCTGGCGCCGACCGCCGCCAGCAGCGGGAACGGCGAGGCCAGCTGGCGCGCGAAGTGATGGACGCGAAAATACGCGCCGTCCGCGCCGAGCTCTTCGGCCGCGACCGCAAGGTCGATGGATTGCAGCAGCACATCCGCGGCTGAGCGGGCCTGCGACTGCGGCGAGGGCGTCCAGTGCCCGAACGAGAGGAATCCGATTTTCTTCATGCCGGCAATGTAGGGATGTCCGCGACCAATTGCGATCCGCGATGTGACCCGGGGAAGACCCAAAGTGTTTACCAGCCGGGAGATTTTTCTGCGGCAGATGTTGCGGGTTTTGCAGATCGTGCCGTTGCGCAAGTGCTGCATGCGCGCAGGTCTGGCCGCCTGCGCCGCGGCATGACTTGCGATCCCGGGGCGCGCCGCCTAGCTTTCCGCCACGATTTCTCCCGCCAACACCTTCCCGCAGGTCCCGATGTCGCAGCCGCTTCTGTTTCAGCCGATCACGCTTCGCGGCGTGACCTCCCGAAACCGCATCCTGATCTCGCCGATGTGCCAGTATTCGGCAACCGACGGCTTGGCCAATGACTGGCATCTCGTGCATCTCGGCAAGTTCGCCCAGGGCGGCGCCGGGCTCGTGATGGTCGAGGCCGCAGCGGTGACCGCGGAGGGCCGCATCACCCATGGCGATGTCGGCATCTGGAGCGACGAGCAGATCGCGCCGCTCGAGCGTATCGCCGCCTTCCTCAAGGACAATGGCGCAGTGCCCTCGATCCAGCTCGCGCATGCCGGCCGCAAGGCCAGCATGCAGCGTCCCTGGTACGGCAATGCCGCTCTCGACGAGGCCGACCGCGCCCGCGGCGATCTGCCGTGGCGGACGGTGGCGCCGAGCGCGATCCCGATGGAAGAAGGCTGGTTGATGCCGCACGCGCTCGACGTCGCCGAACTCGCCGCGCTGCGCGAGCAATGGCGGCGCGCCACCTTGCGCGCGGTGGAGGCCGGCTTCGAATTTGTCGAGGTGCATTGCGCGCATGGCTATCTGCTGCACGAATTCCTCTCGCCATTGTCGAACCGCCGCACCGATGCCTATGGCGGCGATCGCGCCGGGCGGATGCGTTATCCGCTCGAGATCATCGAGACCGTGCGCGCGGCCTGGCCGGCGGAGCGGCCGCTGTCGGTGCGGATTTCCTCTGTCGACGGTATCGACGGCGGCCTGACGCTCGAAGACCAGGTCGCGTTCGCCCGCGAAGCCAGGGCGCGCGGTGTCGATTTGATCGATTGCTCGTCGGGCGGCCTGCTCGGCTCGGCGACCGCGGCGCGGATTCCGCGCGGCTACGGCTTTCAGGTGCCCTATGCCGATGAGATCCGCCGCGCCGCCGACATTGCGACCATCGCGGTCGGCCTCATCCTGCATCCGCAGCAGGCCGAAGACGTCCTGGCCAAAGGCCATGCCGACCTGGTCGCGATCGGCCGCGAGGCGCTGTTCGATCCGAACTGGCCGCTGCATGCCGAGCTTGCGCTCGGCGGTGGAGGCGGCGAGGTGTTCGCGTCCTGGCCGAAGCAGTATGGTTGGTGGCTGGAGCGGCGCGAGCCCGGCCTGCGCAGGCTCGATGGCCCGCCGCTGCCGTTCCGCCAGAGCTGACAAGAAAATCCGACAGGAACCTGGGAGGTCGTTATCATGACGTCAGTCGCAAAGCGCCCCTATCGCGGCGTCTTCCCCGTGGCGCCGACCATCTTCGACGCCAGCGGCAATCTCGACCTCGAGGGGCAGCGGCGCTGCGTCGACTTCATGATCGACGCCGGCTCCCACGGCATCTGCATCCTCGCCAATTTCTCCGAGCAGTTCGTGCTGACCGACGCCGAGCGCGAGACCGTGATGCATGCGGTGCTCGAGCACGTCGCGGGCCGCATTCCCGTCATCGTCACCACGACGCATTTCTCCTCGGCGGTCTGCGCTGAGCGCAGCCGTCAGGCGGAGGCCGCCGGGGCCGCGATGGTGATGGTGATGCCGCCCTATCACGGCGCGACCTTCCGCGTCGGCGAGCCGGGCATCTATGAGTTTTATCGGATCGTGTCGGATGCCATCAACATCCCGATCATGATCCAGGACGCGCCGGTCGCGGGCACGCCGCTTTCGGTGGACTTCCTGGCACGGATGGCGAAGGAGCTCGCCAATATCAGGTACTTCAAGATCGAGGTGCCGATGGCGGCGAACAAGCTTCGCGGCCTGATCGAGAAGGGCGGCGCCGAGATCGAGGGGCCGTGGGACGGCGAGGAGGCGATCACGCTGATGGCCGATCTCGATGCCGGCGCCACCGGTGCGATGACCGGCGGCGGCTATCCCGACGGCATCCGCCAGATCATGGATCCGTTCCTTGCCGGCCGGCGCGACGAGGCGGTGCGGGCCTATGCGCGCTGGCTGCCGCTAATCAATTACGAGAACCGCCAATGCGGGCTGCAGGCCTGCAAGGTGCTGATGCGCGAAGGCGGCGTCATCAAGTCCGATGCGGTGCGCCACCCGCTGCAACCGCTGCATCCCGCGACCCGCGCGGGGCTGATCGAGATCGCGCGGTCGCTCGATCCGGTCGTGCTGCGCTGGGGACGCTAACGGCGATTACGCGTCCCACGTCACCGGCAAATCCAGCAGGCCGCGGAACGCCCAGCCGCCGATCCGCGCCGGCTGGTGCTCGATCAGGTGCAGATTCTTCAGCCGGTTGAAGATCGCGGGCAGCGCGACGTCGGCGACCATGGCGCGCGAGGCCCAGGCGCCGGCGCAGAAATGCGGACCGGCACCGAACGCGATGCTCTTGCTGGCGTCGCGGCGCACATCGAACGCGTCGGGCTTGTCGAAGTGTTTCTCATCGCGGTTCGCCGAGCCGAACATCAGGAACACGCGCTCATTGGTCTCGAATGCGACGTCCCTGATCGTCCAGGGCTTTGCGATCCGCCGCGGCGACATCCCGATCGGCGAGATCCAGCGCGCATATTCCTCGAACACCTGCAGCCACGGGATCGTGCCGCTCGTCGCCAGCGCCAGCTGGTCGGGATGGGTCAGCAGCGCCCACACCGTGCCGGCGATCGCATCGCGCGGCTCGTTCTGGCCGCCCGAGATCGCAAGCTTGATATTGGCGCGCACGCTCTCCATCGGCATGTCGGTCTGCAGCATCACGCCGAGCAGGCTGAGGTCGGGCGTCTTGCGCAGCCCAGGGACCATGTCGTCGATCGCGGCATCGATCCCGGAGGTCGCCGCATGGCAGCGCGCCTCGATCGCGGGATCGCCGACATAATTGGCGATGCCGTCGATCATGCCCTGCGACCACGCGTTCATGTCCTGGAAGCGCATGTTGGTGAGGCCGGTGATCGACTTCAGGCATTCGGCCGAGAACGGCAGCGCGAAGGCCTGCACGAAATCGACCGCGCCGTCCGGCTTCAGTTCGTCGAGGATGCGCGTCGCGTGTGCTGCGAACTGCGCGGTCCAGTGCGATCGGACGGTTTTGGGCGAGATCGCCGGAAAGATCGCCTTGCGCTCGTTCATGTGCGCATCGCCGTCCTTGCGCATCATGTTGTGGCCCATCAGTTTGTTCATCAGCCCCTCGGGCTGGTGCGACGAGAACACGTCGATCTGCTTCTCCGAGATGAAGATGTCGTCGCGGTTGCACAGCAGCGTGCTGCCGAGCTGCGGCACGAAGGCGATCGGCGCCTCCTTGCGCATGCGCGCCAGCGCCGGATAGGGGTCCTGCCAGAAGG
>NZ_JAQOSR010000188.1:0-15688 GCF_046718885.1 Bradyrhizobium sp. UFLA01-814
CGATCCGATCTCACCAAACAGCTCTTGTGCCACGGGGGCCGTCCACATATGGGTCCTGGCTTTCGCCAGGACGACGCCGGAGTGTGAGTATTCGACCGGGCCAACCCGTGTGCGCCTCCCGCATGGCCTCGGTCCGTTTGCGCCGGTTGATCGGCCTCGACCCGCTCTCCATAGTGCCGGCGATTGGGGGTCCCGCCGGGGCTTCGAGGCGGGACTACCGATGATCGACGTGACAGTATCCGATGAGGCGAGCGACGACGCGCGGGCGCGCAGCAATGTGTGGCGGCTTGCGGCGGCGCAGGCGCTGACCGGCGCCAATTCGGCCGTGATCTTCGCCACCGGCTCGATCGTCGGCGCGACGCTGGCACCCGACGTCTCGCTCGCGACGGTGCCGCTCTCGATGTATGTGCTCGGGCTTGCCGCCGGCACGCTGCCGACCGGCGCGATCTCGCGCGCCTATGGACGACGCGTCGCCTTCATCATCGGCACCTTCTGCGGCACGCTCACCGGCGGGCTCGGCGCCTGGGCGATCCTGCACTCATCGTTCTGGCTGTTCTGCGGCGCGACCTTCCTCGGCGGGCTCTACGGTGCCGTCGCGCAGTCCTACCGCTTTGCCGCCGCCGATGGCGCCAGTGTCGCGTTCCGGCCCAAGGCGGTGTCCTGGGTGATGGCCGGCGGCGTGTTCGCCGGCGTGCTCGGGCCGCAGCTCGTGCAATGGACCATGGACATCTGGCCGCCCTATCTGTTCGCGTTCTCCTTCGTGATGCAGGCGCTGGTCGCGCTGGTGGCGATGGCGGTGCTCTCGGGCGTCGACGCGCCGAAGCCTGCGGCTGCGGACCTGCATGGCGGCCGCCCGCTGCTCGAGATCGCCAGGCAGCCCCGCTTCATTGCCGCGGCGCTGTGCGGCGTGATCGCCTATCCGATGATGAATCTGGTGATGACCTCGGCGCCGCTCGCCATGAAGATGTGCGGGCTGTCGGTCAGCGATTCCAATTTCGGCATTCAGTGGCACATCGTTGCGATGTACGGCCCGAGCTTCTTCACGGGCTCGCTGATCGCGCGGTTCGGCGCGCCCGTTATCGTCGCGCTCGGGCTGGCGCTGGAGGCGGTGGCCGCGATGATCGGACTGTCAGGCGTCACCGCGCCGCACTTCTGGGCGACGCTGTTCGTGCTCGGGATCGGCTGGAATTTCGCTTTTGTTGGCGCTTCCGCGCTGGTGCTGGAAACGCACCGACCGCAGGAACGCAACAAGGTGCAGGCGTTCAACGATTTCCTCGTGTTCGGCATGATGGCGATCGGCTCGTTCTCGTCGGGCCAACTGCTCGCGCATTACGGCTGGAATGCCGTCAACTGGGTGGTGTTCCCGCCTGTGCTGCTCGGCCTTGCCGTGCTCTCGCTCGCTTCATTCGCCAAGCGACGCACGAAATTGCGCGCGGTGGAAGAAATCCCGGATCCCAGCATCTAGGCATGATCCGGAAAAGTGTGGCGCGGTTTTCCGCAAGATCATGCCCAAAAGGGTCTCCTGCTGCCAATTGCTGACACTTCGATCGTTTTCGAAGTGACCGGCTTGCACGGCTCCTTACATCGTGAGAACGGATAAATCCGGTCATGACGATGTGAGAAGCAAGAGCAAGAAATGGACGCATCCTCAGCCACGCTGCCCGATGAATCCTCGCTTGGTTACGAAGGCTGGCGCATCGTCGTCGTCTGCTTCCTGCTTGCGACCTTCGGCTGGGGACTGGGCTTCTACGGCCAGAGCGTCTATGTCGCCGAGCTGCAGCGGCTGCACGGCTGGCCGGCATCGCTGATCTCGTCGGGCACGACCTTCTTCTACCTGTTCGGCGCGGCGCTGGTTGCCTTCGTCAGCGAGGCGATCAAGGCGTTCGGCGCGCGCAGCTGCCTGATCGCCGGCACCTTCGCGATGGCGGTCGCGGCAGTTGCGATCGGCGAGGTGCGCGAGCCCTGGCAGCTCTTTCTTGCCGATGCGCTGCTGGCGTTCGGCTGGGCCGGCACCAGCCTCGGCATCATCACCAACACGCTCGGCCTGTGGTTCGACAAGAAGCGCGGCATGGCGATCAGCCTGGCGCTGAACGGCGCGAGCTTCGGCGGCATCGTCGGCGTGCCGCTGCTGGTGGCGGGGATCGGCACGTTCGGCTTCTCCGGCGCGATGATCGCGGCCGCAGGGCTGCTGATCGTGGTGATGGTGCCTGTCATCCTGATCTTTGTCGGGCGGCCGCCGGCGCATCTGCACGCAGTCACCGCCGCGGCGGCCGACGCGCCATCGGCGACCCAGGTGCGCGCGCGGGCGCTGCGCGACATCCGCTTCCTCTCGGTGTCGATTGCCTTCGCGCTGGTGCTGTTCGCCCAGGTCGGCTTCATCGTGCATCTGATCGCCTATCTCGATCAGGTGATCGGCCGCGAGCGCGCGACGGTGGCGATGGCGCTCTTGACCGCGATGGCCGTGGTCGGGCGCGTCTCGTTCTCCTTCGTGATCGACCGGCTCAACCAGCGGCTGGCATCGGCGCTGTCCTTCGTCAGCCAGGCGGTCGCGCTCGCCGTCATCATCAATGTGCACAATGACGTAGCGCAGATCGCCGCCTGCGCGCTGTTCGGCTTCTCGGTCGGCAATCTGATCACGCTGCCGGCGCTGATCGTGCAGCGCGAGTTCGATCCGCGTGCGTTCGGCGTGCTGGTCAGCCTGATCACCGCGATCAACCAGATCACCTACGCCTTCGGCCCCGGCGTGGTCGGGCTGCTGCACGATCTCTCGGGCAGCTATTCGCTCCCGTTCTACGGCTGCATCGGCCTGGAGCTGATCGCGGCGGCGACGATCATGACGAAAGGGAAGTAGCTTTCCACCTCCCCTTGAAAAGGGGAGGTCGCTTTGCTCGCAGAGCAAAGCGGGTGGGGATCTGCTCTCTCCACTTGCAGCAGAGCCTGTGGCTGACCCCCATCCCGACCTTCCCCCTTTCAGGGGGAAGGGGATAAAGACCTGTAGTCGCCTGTAGCCCGGATGAGCGCAGCGATATCCGGGGCCGGTCTATCAGCTTGCGCCAGACCCCGGATGTCGCTTCGCTCATCCGGGCTACGATTTCCTCTGCGACCGCCGCGCTTCGCTCATCCGGGCTACGTTCTACGACTTGCGGCGTGACTTCCGCACCTTCTTCGGCTCACCGATCTTGCCCGCCGCCGCGACCCGCAGCAGCCGGCGAAAAGTCGGGCATTCCATGTGGCTCGGAGCCGGGCAGACGGCGGCGTGGCGCAGGCCGTCGCGCATCGCGTTGAGCCTGCGGATGGTGCGGTCGAGCTCGTCGGCCTTGGCAGAAAGCATTTTCCGGTCGATGCGCGGTCTTCCGTCGCGCGCGAACATCCTTGCGATCTCGTCGAGCGAGAAGCCGGAGGCGCGCCCGAGCGCGATCAGCGCCAGCCGGTCGAGCACCGCCGGATCGAACAGGCGGCGCAGCCCGCGCCGTCCATGCGAGGCGATCAGCCCTTTTTCCTCGTAGAAGCGCAAGGTCGAGGCGCGCACGCCCGACAGTGCCGCCACCTCCGCAATGTCGATGTCCCGCATAGCCCTTGACCTCAAGTTCACTTGAACTGGCAGTGTGCCGCCAGTCGCTTGCGTGAGGCAAGCATCAACAAGGACGAGCATCATGGGTGTCGCACCGCAAGTCGACGACGAGCAGGTCAAACTCTGGAACGGCGCCGCCGGCCGCGCCTGGGTCGAGACGCGCGACGTGCTCGAAGGGATGTTCAAGCCGCTCGAAGAGCTGCTCGTCCGAGCAGTGTCCGATGCCGCGGCCAGCCGCGTGCTCGATATCGGTTGCGGCACCGGCGCCACGACTTTCGCTGTTGCCCGCGTGCTCGGCCGTCAAGGGCATTGCACCGGCATCGACATTTCCGAGCCGATGATCGCGGCGGCGCGCGCCCGCGCGGAGCCGGAAGAGCGGCCGGTCTGCTTCATCTGCGCCGACGCGCAGTCCTGTCCGTTCGCGCCCGCGAGTTTCGACATGATCATCTCGCGCCTCGGCGTAATGTTCTTTGCCGATCCGGTGCAGGCTTTCGCCAATCTGCGCCGCGCCGCCCGGCCGGGTGCTGCGCTCCGCTTCATCGCCTGGCGCGGCGCCGCCGAGAACCCGTTCATGACGACGGCGGAACAGGCGGCGAAGCCGTTGCTGCCGGATCTTCCGACGCGGCGTCCCGATGCGCCGGGGCAGTTCGGCTTCGCCGACCGGAAGCGGGTCGAAACTGTCCTGGAGGATAGCGGCTGGGACGCGATCGCGATCGATCCGGTCGATGTTGCCTTGAGCTTTCCGGCATCGGAGCTGACCCGCTATGTGAGCCGGCTCGGCCCGGTCGGGACGATGCTGCAGGCGATGGAGCAGCCGCGTCGCACGCAGGTGATCGAGACCGTGCGCGGGGCCTTCGGTCGTTACATCCACGGCAACGACATTCGCTTCACCGCGGCCTGCTGGATGGTCGCGGCACGAGCGCCGGCGGAGCCCGTGCATGGTTGAAGCCGAGGAATTTGTGGCGAACGCGGTGCTGATCGGGACCGGCGCGACCGTCGTGATGGACATCTGGGGGATGGTCCGCGCGCGCCTGCTTGGCATCCCGTCGCTGGACTATGTCCTGGTCGGCCGCTGGCTCGGCCATCTCGTATCCGGGTGCCTGCGCCACGACCGCATCGCTGCGTCACCACAGGTCGCGGGCGAACGGGTGATCGGATGGGCCGCGCATTATCTGATCGGGATCGGCTTTGCCGGCGTACTGCTTGCGATGTTCGGCCTCGATTGGATGCGGCAGCCCACCATCGCTCCGGCTCTGATGGTCGGGATCGGCAGCGTGGCCGCGCCGTTCCTGATGATGCAGCCCGCGATGGGCGCCGGCATCGCCGCGAGCCGCACGCCTCATCCAGGGGCGGCGCGGCTGCAGAGCCTCGTGACGCATGCGGTGTTCGGCTTTGGGCTCTACGCGGCCAGCTGGCTCGCGCACCCGTTCCTGAACCCGTAGCCCGGATGAAGCGAAGCGCAATCCGGGGCCAGCATCACCTCATGGAGCGAACCCGGATTTCGCGGAGCCTGTCATCGGGCGCGCGTTCGCGCGACCCGTTGGCTCCATCCGGGCTACAAACTGCATCCGATCTACAACCTCCCCTTGAAAAGGGGAGGTCGCTTTGCTCGCAGAGCAAAGCGGGTGGGGATCTGCTCTCTCCATTTGCAGCAGAGCCCGCGGCTAACCCCCATCCCGACCTTCCCCCTTTCAGGGGGAAGGGGAATAAAGACCTATAGAACCCGTAGCCCGGATGAAGCGAAGCGTAATCCGGGAACAGTATCACCTCATGGAGCGAACCCGGATTTCGCGGAGCCTGTCATCGGGCGCGCGTTCGCGCGACCCGTTGGCTTCATCCGGGCTACAAGCTTCTTCCGAGTTACGGAATTATGTCGCCCGCTGCTTCAGCAGATCCTCAACGTCCAGCCGTCGCGTGAACATCGCGAGCTTGCCGTCCGCGCTGCGCGGCCATTCGGCCTCGGGGCGATCCCAATAGAGCTCGACGCCGTTCTCGTCGGGATCGCGTAAGTAAAGCGCCTGGCTGACGCCGTGGTCGCTGGCGCCGTCGAGCTCGATGCCGGCCGACAGCACCCGGTGCAGCGCATCGGCGAGCGCCGGGCGGGTGGGATAGAGGATGGCGGTGTGGAACAGGCCGGTGGTGCCCGGCGGCGGCGGATGGCCGCCCTTGCTTTCCCAGGTGTTGAGGCCGATGTGGTGGTGATAGCCGCCGGCCGAGATGAAGGCCGCGTCCGCGCCCAGCCGCTGCTGCAGCTCGAAGCCGAGCACGCCGCAATAGAAGCCGAGCGCGCGCTCGAGATCGGCCACCTTGAGATGGACATGCCCGATCCGCGTGCCGGCGATGATGGGGGGATTCTCTGGCATGAGCGGACTCCGTTGACGTCAATGCCCCTGCCATCAGGGGCGAGGTTCGCCGCCTGATATAGTCCGGATTTGCCGACGCCGGAGCGATCGATCCGGAAACGCAAGGTTTCCGAAAGGCGCCACGGTCGCCGGGCCTAGCAGAGCTCCGACAGCTCGCCGCCGGGCAGCTGGAACTCGAACGTGTTCAGCGTCATCGACACCATGGTGTAGTAGCCGCAGAGGCCGATCACCTCGACCAGGCCGCGTTGGCTCAGCACCTCGACCGCCTCGTCATACAGTGCCTTCGGCAGGCCGTGACCTTCGTGCAGCGCCTTGGCGACGTCGTAGATCACCCTGGCCTTGGGATCGTCGAAGCTCGGCGTCCGGCGTACGCGAATGTCCTCGATGATCTTCGGGTCGAGGCCGCCCTTCAGCGCCAGGCGCTTGTGGGCATACCATTCGTAATGCGCGGTCCAGTGCCGCGCCGTGACGAGGATCGCGATCTCCGACAGTTTTGGGGGAAAGATCGTGTCGAAGCGCAGCACCTCGCCGAGCCGCGTGGCATGCCGTGCCATCTCCGGGCTGTTCAGCCAGGCCATCATCGGCGCGGGTGGCGCCCCGCGCTTGCCGGCAATCGACTCGTCGTAGGTTTCTTTCTGGGCGGCGTTCATTTCGCTAGGCGAAAGCAGCTTCAGCCGCATGTCCGTTTCCTTTTGTTTTTCAAGCGTTACCCCATCTCGGCGATACACCCGATCGCGCGCAGTGAGTAGCGACGCCAGAGCATGGCGCGGCCGCGAGGCATATTGAATTCGGCGGCCGCGCAGGTCTAAGGTCGATTCCAATTCGACGATTTTTGACTGGAAACGCACCATGGCTGACCTCGAGAAATTCCGCGCAGAGACCCGCGCCTGGCTGGAGCAGAACTGCCCGGCGGAGATGCGCAAGCCGATGACCTCGGATGGCGACACCTTCTGGGGTGGCCGCAACACGAAATTCTCGTCCGAAGCGCAGCGCGTCTGGTTCGAGCGGATGCGCGACAAGGGCTGGACCGTGCCGCATTGGCCGAAGGAATATGGCGGCGGAGGCCTCGACGGCGAGCAGGCCAAGATCGTGCGCCAGGAGATGGCCGCGATCGGCGCGCGTCAGCCGCTGACCTCGTTCGGCATCTCGATGCTCGGACCGGCGCTGCTGAAATACGGCACCGAGGAGCAGAAGAAGGAGCATCTGCCGAAGATCACCGCGGGCCTGATCCGCTGGTGCCAGGGCTATTCCGAGCCGAACGCCGGCTCCGACCTCGCCTCGCTGCAGACCCGCGCGGTCGGCGACGGCGACGACTACATCATCAACGGCCAGAAGATCTGGACGTCCTACGCCAACTACGCCGACTGGATCTTCTGCCTGGTGCGCACCGATCCGGCGGCCAAGAAGCATGACGGCATCAGCTTCATCCTGTTCGACATGGCCTCGAAAGGCGTGTCGACCAAACCGATCCTCCTGATCTCGGGCTATTCGCCGTTCTGCGAAACCTTCTTCGACAATGTCCGCGTGCCGAAGTCGCATGTCGTCGGTACCGTCAATCGCGGCTGGGATGTCGCGAAATATCTGCTGCAGCACGAGCGCGCTATGATCTCCGGCATGGGCGAGCGCGGCGTCGGCCGTCCGCTCGGCCAGATCGCCGCCGACTCGGTTGGTGCGGACGCGCAAGGCAAGCTCGATGACGCGCAGCTGCGCAGCCAGATCGCGAGCTTCGAGGTCGACGAGGCCGCGCTCGCCGCCGCCGCCGAGCGCGCGGTCGATCTCGCCAAGGCCGGGCAATCGCATCCGGCGTTCTCCTCGGCGATGAAATATTACGGCACCGAGCTGAACAAGCGCCGCTACGAGATCCTGATGTCGGCCGGCGGCATCGACGCGCTGGAATGGGAGAGCGACCGCTCCAGAGGCGGCGCCCGCCCGCGTGCCTGGCTGCGCACCAAGGCCAATTCGATCGAGGGCGGCACCTCGGAGGTGATGCTCGGCATCGTCGCCAAGCGCATCCTCGATTTGCCGGGCGCGTGATCGCTGCACCGTCGTTCCGGGGCGTCGCGAAGCGGCGAACCCGGAACCTCGAGATTCCGGGTTCGATGCTGCGCATCGCCCCGGAATGACGAACTCAGACAGTTGCTTAGAACGTTAGATCGGATTTCCCATGGCCCTCGTCCTCACCGAAGAACAATCCATGCTGCGCGACAGTGCGCGCGGTCTCATCAGCGACAAGGCGCCGGTGGCGCATCTGCGGTCCTTGCGCGATGCCAAGGATGCCACCGGCTTCTCGCGCGATCTCTGGAAGACATTTGCGGAGATGGGCTTCTCCGGCCTCCTGGTGCCGGACCAGTTCGGCGGCAGCGGGCTCGGCTGCGTCGAGGCCGGCATCGTCATGGAGGAGATCGGCCGCACCTTGATGCCATCGCCGTTCCTCGCGACCTCGGTGCTCGCCGCCTCGGCGCTGTCGCGCGGCGGCAGCGAGGCGCAGAAGGCGCAGCATCTGCCGAAAATCGCCGACGGCTCGCTGCTGGCGGCGCTGGCGATCGATGAGGGCGCCAAGCATCGCCCGCTGCAGACGAAGTTGCAGGCCACGCGCTCCGGCAACGGCTTCAAGCTGTCGGGCGACAAGGCCTTCGTTGTCGACGGCCACACCGCCGATCTCTTGATCGTCGCGGCGCGCACGGCCGGCAGCGCCGGCGACAAGAACGGGCTGACGCTGTTCCTGGTCGATCCGAAGGCCAAGGGGCTCGCGGTCGAGCGCACCGCGATGGTCGATTCGCACAACGCGGCGCGCATCGTGTTCGACAATGTCGAGGTCAACGCCGACAGCGTGCTCGGCGAAGTCGATCAGGGCTTTGGGCTGCTCGAGGGGGTGCTCAATATCGGCCGCGGCGCGGTGGCGTCCGAAATGGTCGGCCTCTCCGACGAGGTGTTCGGCCGCACCGTGGCCTATCTGAAGGAGCGCAAGCAGTTCGGCAAGGCGATCGGCGAATTCCAGGCGCTGCAGCACCGGGCTGCGCAGCTCTACATCGACATCGAGATCACCCGCGCCGCGGTGCTGAAGGCGTTGCAGGCGCTCGATACGGATGCCGACAAAGCCGCAACCGCGGTCGCGGTGGCAAAAGCCCGCGCCGGCACCACGGCGACGCTGGCCGTGCAGGAGGGCGTGCAGATGCATGGCGGCATGGGCATGACCGACCAGTTCGACATCGGCTTCTTCATGAAGCGCGCCCGGGTCTGCCAGGAGCTGTTCGGCGACAGCAATTTCCACACCGACCAGCTGGCGAGCGGCAAGGGTTACTGAGCCGCCGCATCGTCGTCGTCGCGCACACTGTCATCGCCCGGCTCGACCGGGCGATCCAGTATTCCAGAGGCGGTTGTGCTTGAGCGGAGAGGCCGCGGCGTACTGGATGCCCCGCTTTCGCGGGGCATGACAGTTGAGGATGCGGTGGCGGCTGTGGCCTCGCGACGTGCCGATCACCGGATCGGCGGCGCGTACTGGACGCCGCCGGCGTTCCAGAGCTGGTTCATGCCGCGCGGGATCTTCAGCTTGGAGTCGGCGCCGACGTTGCGGTCGTAGACCTCGCCGTAATTGCCGACATGGCGGATGATGCGCACCGCCCAGTCCTTGGTCAGGCCGAGATCCTCGCCATAGGCGCCCTCGGTGCCGACCAGCCGCATCACCTCCGGCTTCTTCGACTTCAGCGCCTCGTCGATATTCTTCGAGGTGATGCCGAGCTCTTCGGCGTTGATCATGGCGTACAGCGTCCACTTCACGATCATCATCCAGTCGTCGTCGCGCAAGCGCACCACCGGCGCCAGCGGCTCCTTGGAGATGATGTCGGCGAGGATCGTGTGGTCGCTCGGCTTGGCGAGGTTGAGCCGCAGCGCATAGAGCTGCGAGGCGTCCGATGTCAGCGTATCGCACTGGCCGGAGTTATAGGCCTTCACGACGTCGTCCAGCTTGTCGAACTTCATCTCCGTGTACTTCATGTTGTTGGCACGGAAATAGTCGGCGAGATTGAGCTGCGTCGTGGTGTTGGCCTGCACGCAGACCTTGCTGCCGTTCAGGTCGAGCGCGGAATCGATGTTGCGCGAGCGCGGCAGCATGAAGCCCTGGCCGTCATAATAGGCGACCGCGGGGAAATAGAGGTCGTAATTGGTCTCGCGCGACATGCTCCAGGTGGAGTTGCGCGAGAGGATGTCGACCTTGCGGTTCTGCAGCTCCTTGAAGCGCTCGCTGGCGTCGAGCGGCACGAACTTCGCCTTCGACGGATCGTCGAAGATCGCCGACGCGACCGCGCGGCAGAAGTCGACGTCGAAGCCGGTCCAGTTGCCCTTGTCGTCCGGGATCGAGAAGCCCGGCAGGCCCTTGTTGACGCCGCACAGCACGTCGCCGCGGCGGACGGTGCGCTTCAGCGTGCGGGTGTCGTAGCGCTCATAGGTGATGGCGGCGGCCGCAACCAGCGCGGCGATCGCGAGCCCGATCGTCAGGCCGCCTCGAAATGTACGCATGGGTTCTCTCTCGCGAATGATCGGGGGGAAAGCGGGACGGATATCGGAGCAGGCTGAAGGCTACAGTTCGGGCTTCTGCCGGATGATCACCTTGGTGCCGACCGGAACGCGGTTGTAGAGATCGGCGACGTCGTTGTTGACCAGGCGGAAGCAGCCGGAGGACACGGCGGTGCCGATGGTGTCGGGCCGGTTGGTGCCGTGGATGCGGTAGACCGTGGTGCCGAGATACATCGCGCGTGCGCCGAGCGGATTGCCCGGGCCGCCCGCCATGAAGCGCGGCAGATAGGGCTGGCGCGCGATCATTTCCGGCGGCGGCACCCAGTCCGGCCACTCGGCCTTGCGGGTGATGCTCACCAGGCCCTGCCATTGAAAGCCTTCGCGGCCGACGCCGATGCCGTAGCGGAGCGCGCGGCCATTGCCCTGCACCAGGTAAAGGTGGCGCTCGGCCGTCGCGACGATGATGGTGCCCGGTGCCTCATTGGTCCGGTAATACACGACTTGCTTCTGCCATTCCGGGTCGAGCTCGTAGCTGTCGTCAGCGACAAGACCGGGCTCGTCGGAGTCCGGGCGGCTCTGGGCGAAGCCCTGCGACGTCGACAGCACGAGCGCGCCCGTCGCGATCAACATCCAGACCAGGTGACGAAGTTTCGTCATGCAAAGCTCTCCTTGTTGGCGCGCGGCCAAATGGTTGCTCCACCCGCAAATCAGGCAGCATCAAATCTCAGCGGCAGCTTGATGGCAAGCTTAGGACGGCATCACAGGTATATCCCTGTAATGCTTCTGTTTTTTGTCACTGTGCGTCGGGGCACGTTGCGCGGGCCGCCTTATTTCGGCGCGATCCAGAGTCGCAAGGCGAACGAGATCAGCGCCACGGTGCCGACGCCGCCGAGCCACAGCGCTGCGAACCACAGCAGACGCTGACCGAGCGGCCGCTGATTCGGCACTAGAGCCATTTCCGTTCCGATGGAATCGGAACGGGGCTCTAGATTCTCGTCCTGACGCGTTTTCTTGACGCGAACCGGGATCCACTTCGCTGGAAAACGCTCTAGTGGCATCAGTGGTATCCGTGGCCGGGGCGCACCTTGCCGCGGAACACCCAATAGGCCCAGGCGGTGTAGCCGAGGATCAGCGGCACCAGGATCGAGACGCCGACCAGCATGAAGATCTGGCTGTTCGCCGGCGCCGCCGCCTGCCAGATCGTGATGCTCTGCGGCACGATGTACGGATACATGCTGATGCCGAGCCCGGCATAGGACAGGGCGAACAGCGCCAGCGTCAGGAAGAACGGCTGGTGGTCGTTCTTGTCGCTGAGCGCGCGCAGCAGCAGCGCGGTGACGGCGGCGACCGCGATCGGCACCGGCGCGGTGAGGATGATGTTGGGCCAGGCGAACCAGCGCTGGGTGTATTGCACGGCCAGGAACGGGGTTGCGATGCTGACGGCGCCGATCGCACAAAGCATCGCGATCAACAGCATCCAGCTCAGATGGTAGGCGCGGTCGCGCAGCTCACCCTCGGTCTTCATCACCAGCCAGGTCGCTCCGAGCAGCGCGTAGCCGATCACCAGCGCGACGCCGGTCAGAATGCTGAACGGTGTCAGCCAATCCCACCAGCCGCCGGCGTACTGGCGCCCCTCGACATGGATGCCCTGCAGGATGGCGCCGAGCGCGATCCCCTGCGCCAGTGTCGCGAGCAGCGAGCCGCCGGCGAAAGCGAGATCCCATTTGTTGCGCGCCTTCTGGGTCCGCCAGCGGAATTCGAAGGCGACCCCGCGAAACACGAGGCCGAGCAGCATCGCGATCATCGGCGTGTAGAGCGCCGGCATCAGCACCGCATAGGCCAGCGGAAATGCCGCCATCATGCCGCCGCCGCCGAGCACCAGCCAGGTCTCGTTGCCGTCCCACACCGGCGCCACCGTATTCATGATGACGTCGCGGTCGGTCTTTTGCGGAAACAGCGGAAACAGGATGCCGAGGCCGAGATCGAAACCGTCCATCACGACATAGACGAACACGGCAAAGGCGATGATGAAGGCCCAGATCGTGGCGAGATCGATCATCGTACGCCCTCCACGGCAGCGCCTGCCGCCGGCGTGATGCCGGCCGCGCGGGCGGGAAGATCTTTCGTCGGGCCTTGCTCGCCGGGATGCGGCGGCTGCGCCATCAGCCGCAGGATGTAGATCACGCCCGCGGTGAACACGGCGAAATAGACGATGATGAAGGCAATCAGCGACGAGCCCACCGCCGGCGCTGCCAGCGGCGACGCTGAATCAGCGGTGCGCAGCAGCCCGTAGACCGTGAACGGTTGCCGCCCGGTCTCCGTGGTGATCCAGCCCGCGAGCACCGCGATGAAGCCGGCGGGGCCCATCAGCACCGCGAACCGATGCAGCAACGGCGACTGGTACATCATCCCCCGCCAGCGCATCAAAAGGCTGAGCAGGCCGAGCCCCATGATCAGGAAGCCGAGGCCGACCATGATGCGGAACGACCAGAAGGTGATCGGCACCGGCGGCCAGTTCTCACGCGGCACGGTATCGAGGCCGGCCAGCGGCGCGTCGAGCGAATGCTTGAGGATCAGCGACGACAGCTTCGGCACCTCGATCGCATACTTCACCTTCGCCTCACGCTGGTCGGGCCAGCCGAACAGGATCAGCGGCGCGCCGTCCTTGTGGCTCTGGTAATGGCCTTCCATCGCCATCACCTTGGCGGGCTGGTGCTCCAGCGTGTTGAGGCCGTGCTGGTCGCCGGCGAGGATCTGGATCGGCGCCACCAGCGTCGCCATCCACATCGCCATCGAGAACATCACGCGCGCTCCCGCCAGATGCTGGTCGCGCAGCAGATGCCAGGCACCGACCGCGCCGACCACCAGCGAGGTGGTGAGATAGGCCGCCAGCACCATGTGCACGAGGCGGTAGGGGAACGACGGATTGAAGATCACCTTGAGCCAGTCGGCGGCGACGAACTGGCCGTCGGCGTTGACGGCGTGGCCTGTCGGTGTCTGCATCCAGGAATTGGCCGACAGAATCCAGAACGCCGAGATCAGCGTGCCGATCGCGACCATCAACGTCGCCACGAAGTGCAGCCTGGGGCCGACGCGTTCGAGCCCGAACAGCATCACGCCGAGGAAGCCGGCCTCGAGGAAGAACGCGGTCAGCACCTCATAGGCCATCATCGGGCCGATCACCGGCCCGGTCTTGTCGGCAAAGGACGACCAGTTGGTGCCGAACTGGTAGGACATCACGATGCCCGAGACCACGCCCATGCCGAACGCGACCGCGAAGATCTTCAGCCAGTAATTGAACAGGTTGATGTAGACCTCGCGCTTGGTGGCAAGCCACAGCGCTTCCAGCACCGCGAGATAGCTCGCAAGCCCGATCGAGAATGCGGGAAACACGATGTGGAACGACATCGTGAAAGCGAATTGCGCGCGGGCGAGTACGACCGCATCCCAGCCTTCGAACATCACGCACCATCCATCGTCGACCTGGCGTGGACCTTACCACGTCAGCTGTGACGACAAAGAGGGCGGATTGTCCGATTAAAGCGGGTTGAGTTTTGGCTGGATCGGCTTGGCGCGGTCTCGGTTCACCTCTCCCCGTTGGGGAGAGGTGAACTTTCGACGCCGTTCCAGCTCAACCTGATCTCATCAGGCCTTAGCTGTTGGCGTTGAGCAGCCGCGCGACGGTGCGGTCGATCTCGTCGTATTGTCCCTCGCCGGCGTGCTGGAAGACGATCTTGCCGTTCTGGTCGATGACGTATTGCGCCGGCCAATACTGGTTGCGGTAGGCGTTCCAGGTCTGCGAATTGTTGTCCTGCGCCACCGGATAGAGGATGCCGTGCCGCTTCAGCGCCGCCTGCACGTTGGAGGCCGAATGCTCGAACGGGAATTCCGGCGTGTGGACCCCGATCACGACGAGGCCGCGATCCCGGTACTTTGAATAGAGCTGGGTGACGTGCGGCAGCGTGTTGACGCAGTTGACGCAGCCATAGGTCCAGAAATCCACCAGCACGACCTTGCCGCGCAGGTCGGCCAGCTTCAGCGGCTGCGAATTGAACCAGTTGCTGATGCCGACGAATTCGGGCGCGGTCTGGCTCTGTTCGGCCGTCATGGCGATCGCCCGCGGCACCGGCTGGGCCGGCGCGTCTGACTCGGTGCAGAGGCCGGGGATCACGGCGCCGCCGAGGCCAAGGCCCGCCACCAGAGCGGATACGGCAATCAAGCGCAGGGACATCGATATCTCCTTTGGGCTTACAGGCCGATCTGGCCGTTGGGATAGAACTGGGTCAGCCACGCCACGATCAGCGTGTCGTATTGCAGGTAGGACAGCGCGGCGAATGCGACGATCACGACGCCGAAGCCCTGCTGCAGGCGCGGCGCGATCCGCGCCATGCTGCGCGCGCGCGTGGTGACGGCCTGTCCGCCATAGGCAATCGCAAGCATCGGGATCGCGGCGCCGATCGCGTAGGTGACGAGCTGCAGGCTCGCCCACGCCGTGTCCTTCGAGGTCGCGACGATGGTCAGGATCGAGCCGAGCACGGGGCCGGCGCACGGCGTCCACACCAGGCCGAGCGTAGAGCCGAGCACGAAGCCGCCGAACAGGCTGTGCGACGGCGCGGCCTGACCAAGGCTGCCCTCTTGTTTAGACGCGTTTTCTTGACGCGAACCGGTATCCGCTTCGCTCGAAAGCGCTTTGGCAGCGCCGGTGAGCCGGATCGACAGCCATTCGAATGGCGCCGGCCAGATCATCAGGAGGCCGAAGCCCGCGAGCAGCACGGCCGCGCCGGTCCGCAGCACGTTCGGATCGAAATCGAAGGCGCGCGTGATCGCGCTCAGCAGCAATGCCACCGCAGAGAATGACATCACGAAACCGAGCGCGATCATCACGGGCCGCGCCTTGCCGGTCTGGCCTATCGATACCCCAAGCAGGATCGGCAGCATCGGCAGGGTGCAAGGGGCGGCGACGGTGGCGACACCGGCAAGCAGGGCAAGGGCAAGGCTGAGCATCGTCATCCGTCCATCAGAGTCCCGGCGCGCCAGAGGGCCGTGCCGGGTACGCCTGATGTTCTTCGCGGGGACGGTTTTGGCCGTTACGGCCGTCCGGGCGCCGATGACGTCACGTCAGCGTGAGGCCGACGTCATCCGCTCCGCGGCTCGCGCCACCCAATCGGTGTCATCGCCCGGCTTGATGTTTAGTCCGGAGACATGGCTGACACCTGTTCGGACACATCACTGACAGGTTGGC
>NZ_JAQOSR010000189.1:0-15681 GCF_046718885.1 Bradyrhizobium sp. UFLA01-814
CGTGCCGCCCTATGGCGAGTCCTATCAGCGGGCCGGCGAATTCTTCCGCCAGAGCTTCGCGCGGGTCGGCATCGACCTCGTGCTTGTCGGCACCGACATGGCCGGATGGGCCGAGAAGGTCGGCAACTGGGATTATGAGATGACCCAGAATCTGCTCTACCAGCTCGGCGATCCCGCGCTGGGCGTCGCCCGCACCTATATTTCGTCGAACATCAAGAGGGGCATCCTGTTCTCCAACACGCAAGGCTATTCGAATCCCGAGGTCGACAAACTGTTCGACGAGGCCGCGGTGACGCTCGATGAAGCCAAGCGCCAGGAGCTCTACACCAAGGTGCAGCAGATCCTGGTCGAGGATGTGCCGGTGGCCTGGACGCTCGAGATCGAATATCCCATCATCTACGACAAGGCGTTCAAGAACATCGTGACGACGGGCATCGGCTCGCACGAAACCTTCGGGTCGGTCTACAAATCGTGACCCGGCTCGGGAGCGCAGCGGCAATCGGACTTCAGGCGGTCAGCCGCATCGCCCAGCTCGTCGCCGTGATCCTCGTCATCGCGACGTTCAACTTCGTGCTGGTGCGGGCCGCGCCCGGCGATCCGGCCCAGGTCATGGCCGGGCAATCCGGCGCGTCCGATCCAAAACTGCTCGACGACCTGCGCAAGGAGTACGGGCTCGACAAGCCGTATTTCGTGCAGCTTGCGAGCCACCTCAGCCGCGTCGTCAGGCTCGACCTCGGCTATTCCTACCGCCAGCGCCGTCCGGTCGTCGATCTGATCCTCGAGCGGCTTCCGGCGACGCTTCTCTTGACCGTGACGGCCTTCTGCCTCGCGCTCCTGATCGGCACTGCGCTCGGCGCGCTGGCCGGGCTCGCGGCGGGCAGCGTGCTCGACACGGTGTTCACCGTGCTCTCGCTCGTGCTCTACGCGACGCCGGTGTTCTGGCTCGGCCTGATGCTCGTGCTGGTGTTCTCGGTGACGCTCGGCTGGCTGCCGCCGTTCGGTTACGAGACCATCAACGTCCAGCTCTCGCCGGTCGAACATGCACTCGACATCATGAAACACATGATCATGCCGGTCACGTCGCTGGCGGCGATCTATCTGGCGATCTATGCCCGGCTGATGCGATCCTCGATCATCGAGGTCGCGCAGCAGGATTTCATCAAGACCGCGCGCGCCAAGGGCTTGTCCGGAACGCGCATCGTGGTCGGCCACATGCTGCGTAATGCGCTGGTGCCGGTCGTCACCGTCGCCGGCATGCAGGCCGGCGCGCTGGTCGGCGGCGCCGTGGTGATCGAGACGGTGTTTGCCTGGCCGGGCCTCGGCCGCCTGACCTTCGAGGCACTGCTGCAGCGCGACTATCCGGTCCTGCTCGGCATCTTCCTGATCCTCTCGATCGTCGTGATCGCGCTCAACCTGCTCACCGACCTGGTCTACCGGTTGATCGACCCCCGCATGACCACGGGGGCGGCGTGATGGATACGGTGCGCGCCTTCCTGCGTCATCCGAGCGGAATGATCGGCCTTGTCCTGCTGCTCGTCGTTGTTGTCCTCGCGATCATCGCGCCGATCGCATTTCCGGTCTCGCCCTGGGAGATGGTCGGCGCGCCGTTCACGCCGCCCGGCGAGGACGGGTTATGGCTCGGCGGCGATACGCTCGGCCGCGACGTCGCCGCCGGCGTCGCCTATGGCGCGCGCGTCTCGCTCCTGATCGGCATCGCCTCGGCGCTCGCGGCGATGGCGATCGGCGTCGTGATCGGCGCGATGTCAGGCTATTTCGGCGGCAAGGTCGATCTGGTGCTGATGCGGATGACGGAATTGTTCCAGACCATTCCGGCCTTCGTACTGGCCATCCTGCTGGTCGCGACCTTCAATCCGTCGCTGCTGACGATCATCCTGACCATCGGCGCGGTGAGCTGGCCGCCGCTGGCGCGGCTCACGCGCGCCGAATTCCTCCGTCTGCGGCACCGCGAATTCGTCGAGGCCGCGCTGTGCCAGGGTGAACGCACCTGGCGCATCGTGCTCGGCCATATCCTGCCGAACGCGATCTCGCCGATCCTGGTGGTGACGTCGTTGACTGTCGCGACCGCGATCCTGCTGGAAAGCGCGCTGTCCTTCATGGGGCTCGGCGATCCCAATCTGATGTCGTGGGGCTTCATGATCGGCGCGGGCCGCACCGTGATCCGGAATGCGTGGTGGATGAGCGTGTTTCCTGGCCTTGCCATCCTCGTCACCGTGCTGGCGATCAACCTGTTCGGCGAGGGACTGTCGGATGTTCTCAACCCGCGCGTCTCGAGGCGCCGGTCATGAGCGAAGCCATGCAGTCCGGCGCGCCTGTTCTTGCCGTCGAGGGCCTCTCGATTGCGCTCCCCAAAGGGGGCGACCGGCCCTTCGCGGTCGAGAATGTGTCGTTTGAAATCAGGCCAAACGAGGTGGTTTGCCTGGTCGGCGAATCCGGCTCCGGCAAGTCGATGATCGCGCATGCGGTGCTGTCGCTGTTGCCGCCGGGCGTCGACATCGCGTCCGGCGCCGTGACGGTCGCAGGGCAGGATCCGTCGAAGCTCGATGGCCGCGCCCTTCGCAAGTTGCGCGGCGGCGACGCCGCGATGATCTTTCAGGAGCCGTTGTCCTCGCTCAATCCGCTGAAGCGCGTCGGCAGGCAGATCGAGGAGATGATCCTGGCGCACCAGCGGCCTGCGCCCTCGGTGACCGAAGTCCGCGAGCGGGTGCTGACGCTGCTGACCCAGGTCGGACTGCCGAATCCGCAGCTGCTGGAGAAGAGCTACCCATTCGAGCTTTCGGGCGGCCAGCGCCAGCGCGTGATGATCGCGATGGCGATGGCCAACCGCCCCGCGCTCCTGATCGCGGACGAGCCGACCACCGCGCTCGATGTCACGACCCAGCGCCAGATCCTGCGCCTGATCGACGATCTCCGGCGCGAGCGCGGCATGGGCGTGCTGCTGATCACTCATGATTTCGGCGTTGTCGCCGACGTTGCCGATCGCGTCGTGGTGCTGCGCCATGGCAAGGTAGTCGAGCAGGGCGCGGCCAGCGAGGTGCTTCGCAATCCGCAGGCCGCCTACACGCGCGAACTGATCGACGCGGTGCCGAAGGCGCGCCTCGCCGACATTCACGAGGCCATCCTGCGTCCCGAGCCGCTGCTCGAGGTCATCGGCCTGCAAAAGACCTTTCGGGTCAAGCGCGGCTGGCTGCAGCCGCCACGCGAGGTGATCGCCGCCGATGGCGTCTCGCTGACGCTGCACGAGGGCGAGACGCTTGCGGTGGTCGGTGAATCCGGCTCCGGCAAGTCGACGCTCGGGCGCATGATCATGCGGCTCGCCGAACCTGATGCCGGCGCGATCCGCTTTGGCGGCGCGGATCTCCGGCAGCTGCGCGGCGAGGCGTTGCGCCAGGCGCGGCGCCAGCTCCAGATCGTGTTCCAGGATCCGTTTGCCAGTCTCGATCCGCGCCAGAAGGTCGGCGACGCCATCGCGCGCGGGCCGATGGCCTATGGCACGTCGCGCGCCGAGGCGATGGCGCAGACGAACAAGCTCCTGGTGCGGGTCGGCCTGTCGGCGACCGCCGCCGATCGCTACCCGCACGAATTCTCGGGCGGCCAGCGCCAGCGCATCTGCATCGCGCGGGCGCTGGCGCTGAAGCCGCGGGTTCTGATCGCCGACGAGGCGGTGTCGGCGCTGGACGTCTCGGTGCAGGCCCAGGTGCTGGCGCTGCTCGCCGAGTTGCGCCAGGAGATGCGGCTTGCGATGATCTTCATCACCCACGATTTGCGGATCGCCGCCGAGATCGCGGACCGCGTCATCGTGCTGCAGAAGGGGCGTATCGTGGAGGAAGGCACCACCGCCGAAGTGTTCACCGCGCCGCGCCAGGCCTACACGCGCGATCTGCTCGACGCGATACCCGGGCGCGATTTCTTCGACCAGCCGGGCTTTGCGGCCGCGGCCGATGCACGCCCCACAGCAAGGATCAATTCATGACCGACAGCCGTTCAGTCCCCCTTCCGGCCGGCGCGCGCGAGCGCATCGAGGCGGCTGTCGACGCCGCCTTCGAGCAGCAGATCGCGACCACGATCGCCTTCTCGTCGATTCCCAGCACGCGCGGCCAGGAAGGTCCGTGCCAGGACATGTTCGCGAAGCTGCTGCGCGAGCGCGGCTACGAGGTCGACGACTGGGTCATCAATCAGGACGATCTGAAGACGCTGCCCGGCTACGGGCCGGTCGAGACCGATTTCTCCCGCGCGCGGACCGTCGTCGGCACCTATCGGCCGGCGCGCGAGGAGGGACGTTCGCTGATCCTTCAGGGGCACTGCGACGTGGTGCCGGTCGGGCCGCTCGACATGTGGGAGCGGCCGCCGTTCCAGCCGGTGGTCGAGGACGGCTGGCTCTATGGCCGCGGCACCGGCGACATGAAGTCGGGCACCATTGCCGCGCTCTACGCGCTCGATGCGGTGAAGGCCGCGGGCTTTGCGCCGAAGGGCCGCATCCATCTTCAATCCGTGATCGAGGAGGAGAGCACCGGTCTCGGCGCGCTCTCGACCTTGCAGCGAGGTTACCGTGCCGATGCCTGCCTGCTGCCGGAGCCGACCGAGGAACGGTTGATGCGCGCCCAGGTCGGCGTGATCTGGTTTCGCCTCAGGGTTCGCGGAATCCCGGTCCATGTCGCGCGCGCCGGTACCGGCTCCAATGCCATCCGCGCCGCCTATCATCTGATCGGCCATCTCGACGCACTGGAGGCGGAGTGGAACGAGCGTGCCAAGTCGCATCGCTACTTCGGCGCGGTGCATCACCCGCTCAACTTCAATCCCGGCATCATCAAGGGCGGCGATTGGGCCTCCAGCGTGCCGGCCTGGTGCGACGTCGATTGCCGGATCGGCATCCTGCCGGGATGGAAAATCGCCGACTGCCGGGCCGAGATCGTCGACTGCGTGACCAGGGCCGCCAGGGTCCATCCGTTCCTCGCCAACAATCCGCCAGAGATCGTCTGGTCCGGCTTCCTGTCGCCGGGCTATGAAGCGACCGAGGTGCAGGAGAGCGAGGCCGTCCTCGGCTCGGTCTACGAGCATGTGTTCGGGCGCAAGCTGACGGATTTCCCCTCGACCGCGCTGACGGATGCGCGCTTCTATGGCCTGGACTATGGTGTTCCCGCATTCTGCTTCGGCGCCAGGATGGAGAACGCGCACGGCTTCAATGAACGGGTCCAGCTCGACTCGCTGAAGAAGATCACCAAGGCCTACGCCCTCTTCGTCGCGAGCTGGTGCGGTGTCGATAGAGCATGATCCGGAAAAGTGCGAGGCGGTTTTCCGACAAGATCATGCTCAATGAATTGAGACAAACCAAACGGGAGGTTCGCTATGGGTGACCAGAATGCAGGCGGCCAGCCGCCGGTCAAATCGCAGGAGGATCTTCGTGCGCATTTCGGGCAATTGAGCCCGCTCGCCGAGAAAAAGGTGCTCTACCATCTCGACAAGTTCTGCCGCGACTTCATCGCGCTGTCGCCGTTCCTCGTCATCGCCTCCAGCGACGGCAGGGGTCATGCCGACGCCAGCCCGCGCGGCGATGCGCCGGGCTTCGTTTCCGTGCTCGACGACAAGACGCTGCTGATCCCGGATCGGCGCGGCAACAACCGGGTCGATACGTTCGGCAATATCATCGCGTCGCCCGGGATCGGGCTGATCTTCATGGTGCCCGGCATCAACGAGACGCTGCGCGTCAACGGGCGGGCCGAGATCTCGCAGGAGCCGGATCTGTTGACGCCGCTGACGGTGCAGAACGTCACGCCGGTCATCGGCCTCAAGGTGCATGTCGATGAGACCTACTTCCACTGCGGCAAGGCGCTGATGCGCTCGAAGCTCTGGAATCCCGCCGCGCAAGTCGAGCGCCACAGCTTTCCGACGCTCGGCCGGATCATTGCCGAGCAGACCGCCGCGATCGAGGTCGAGGTCGCCGAGAAGGCGATGGAAGAGGCCTATCGCACGAGACTCTACTAGAACTCAATGAAACCAGATTGAATCGCATGCCCGGGTGATGACACCGCGTGGCGTGACGCCCTGAATCGGGAAGCATCCTCATCGTCGTCCCTGCGAAAGCAGGGACCCATACGCCGCGGCGGACCTTGTTGCAGGGACTCGTCGTTCCAGCATCGCCCAACAATTGGCAGTTGTGGCTATGGGTCCCTGCTTTCGCAGGGACGACGTAGTGGAGGGGCCGCGGACTCAACGGCGGCGTCGCGACGGATGGCCGCAGCGAAGCGACGCGCTAGGGCTTTCCCATATGCCATAGCCGCACGGCATCTGCACGATTTCTGTATAATGGAAGAATACTGCTGATTTGCCCGACGAGTCAAGTTGCCGGTCGAACGCCGGCGGCCGCCACCTACTTTGCATGGGGTTGTTTTCGATATTTTGGCAGTGCGCCGCCTGCGACGGCGGCCTCCGCGACTGCTGCCAAACCCGGCTTCACTCAGCTTTAGCGGCACCGCTGGCGAGGCGCGACCTCAGCTCATTCCGCGGCGGGCGAGATCATGTTCGGCGGGCCGGGCGGCCGCTTGGTCTCGTCAGCCTGCTTCTCGTTCGGGGTCAGCTCGTGGTCGGCATGCGAGACCACGAACCGTTTGCCGAAGCGCCAGATCAGGCTGCCGATGTCGTCCATCACCATGAACATCGCCGGCACGAACACCAGCGACAGTGCGGTCGAGAAGATCAGGCCACCGATCACCGCAAGTGCCATCGGCGAGCGGAATTCGCCGCCGGCGCCGAACGCGAGCGCTGACGGCATCATGCCGGCGGCCATCGCGATCGTGGTCATCACGATCGGGCGGGCGCGCTTCATGCCGGCGTCGATCATGGCTTCCTCGCGCGCCTTGCCGTCGCGGATCGCCTCCACCGCGAACTCCACCAGCATGATGGCGTTCTTGGTGACGATGCCCATCAGCATCAGGATGCCGATCCACACCGGCGTGGTGAGCTGCTTGCCGGTCAGCAGCAGCGCGCCGATCGCGCCGCCGATCGAGAGCGGCAGCGAGAACAGGATGGTGATCGGCTGCAGGAAGGTGCCGAACAGCAGCACCAGCACGGCATAGACCATCATCAGGCCGGCGGTGATCGCGGTGGCGAAGCCGTCGGACAGTTCGGCGAGGCTCTCGGCGTCGCCGGACGGGCTGACCCTCACGCCCTTCGGCAGGGTCTTCATGACCGGCAGGTCGTAGATCAGCTTGGTGGCGTCGCCGAGCGCGGCATTGCCGACGAGGTCGGCGGCGACGGTGGCCTGCCGCTCGCGGTCGTAGCGGTTGATGCTGGTCGGGCCCTGGTCGAGTTGGATGTCGGCGACCACGGACAGCGGCACGCCGCCGCGTTCGCCGCGCTGGCCGAGCGGCACCCGCAACTGCTCCAGCATCTGCAGGTCGCTGCGCGCATTGTCCTCGAGCTGGACGCGGATCGGCACCTGGCGGTCGCCGGCGTCGAACTTGGCCAGCGCCGGACCGACGTCGCCGATGGTGGCGACGCGGATGGTCTGCGACAGGCTTTCGGTCGAGACGCCGAGCCGGGCCGCGAGCTCGGCGCGCGGACGGATCCGCAGCTCGGGCCGGTCGAGCGCGGTCTCCGAGATCACGTTGGCGATGATCGGAATCCGCTTCATCTGCGTCGCGAGTTCGCTGGCGACGTTGTTGACGATGTTGCTGTCGGTGCCGGTGACGACCAGCGAGATCGCGCGCAGGCCGTTCTCGTCGAGGAACCAGAACCTGATGTCGGGAACGTTATCGAGCTCCTTGCCGATCGACAGTTCGAGCTCGCGCTGGGTGATCTTGCGGTCGGCCTTCGGCGTGTAGTTGATGATCAGCGCGGCGCGGCGCACCTCCTGGAGGCCCGGCGGCACCCGGCCGCCATCGACGAACACGCTTCGTACCTCGGGCCGCTTGCGCAGCCGCGCCACGATCTCCTCGGTGACTTTCTCGGTGTAGGCGAGCTGCGAGCCGGGCGGCAGCTCCATCGCGAGCAGCGAGCGCGCGGTGTCCTGCGCCGGCAGGAAGCCCTGCGGCAGCAGCGTGATGCTCCAGATCGACGCGGCGAAGATCGCAAAACCGATCAGCACGGTGACGAAGTAATGCTTCACCGACCAGGTGACGAGGCTGTGATAGCCGCGCAGGATCGGGCCGGGCGGCGGATCGTCGTGGTCGTGATGCTTGAGGAAATAGGCGGCCAGCATCGGCGTCACGAAGCGCGCGGCGAGCAGCGAGAAGAACACCTGCACCGACACGGTGATGCCGAACTGCTTGAAGAACTGCCCGGCGATCCCTGACATGAAGCTCGCCGGCGCGAAGATCGCGATGATGGTGAGCGAGATCGCGATCACCGCAAGGCCGATCTCGTCGGCGGCTTCGAGGGCGGCACGATAAGGCGTCTTGCCCATCCGCATGTGGCGGACGATGTTCTCGATCTCGACGATGGCATCGTCGACCAGGATGCCGGTCGAAAGCGTGATGGCGAGGAAGGAGACCAGGTTGAGCGAGAAGCCGAGCAGGTCCATCGCCCAGAATGCCGGGAAGATCGACAGCGGCAGCGAGACCGCCGCGATGATCGTGGCGCGCATGTCGCGCAGGAACAGCAGCACGATGATCACGGCGAGGATTGCGCCTTCGAAGAGGGTCGAGATCGCGGCCTCGTAATTGCCCTTGGTGAACTCGACCGAGGTGTCGATCAGCTTCAGGTCGACGTCGGGATAGGCCACCTTCAGCGCGTCGATCCGCTTCTGCACCGCGGCCGCGACGACGACGTCGCTGGCGCCCTTGGAGCGCTTGATGCCGAGCGCGACCACCGGCTCGCCGTTGAAGCGGGCGAAGGTGCGCCGGTCGGCGATGGTGTCGGTGACGGTGCCGAGATCGTCGAGCCGGATCTCGCCGCCACCGAACAGCGGGATCATGGTGCCGGCGAGCTCGTTCAGCGTCTTGGCGCCGGCGAGCGTGCGGATCGCCTGGTCGTTCTTGCCGATCTCGGCGCGGCCGCCGGCGACGTCGACATTGGTGCCGCGCAGGATCTGGCTGACATTGACCGCGGTCAGTCCCACCGCCTGCAGCTTGTCAGGATCGAGCGAGACCAGGATCTCGCGCTCGACACCGCCGATGCGCTCGACCTGGGCGACGCCGCGCACGCCCTGCAGGGCGCGCTTGACCACGTCGTCGACGAAATAGGACAGCTGCTCCGGCGTCTTGCCGGGCGAGATCGCAGCATAGGTCACGATCGGCAGGCCGATCACGTCGACGCGCTGGATCAGGGGCTCGGTGACGTTCTGCGGCAGATTGGCGCGCACGCGCGTCACCGCGTCCTTGACGTCGTTGAGCGCGCGATCGGTGTTGGTCTCCAGCGCGAACTGGATCGTGGTCACCGACAGGCCGTCGGTGATCGAGGAAGAGATGTGGCGTACGCCCTCGACGCCGGAGACGCCGTCCTCGATGGTCTTGGTGACCTGCGATTCAAGTTCCGACGGCGCGGCGCCGAATTGCGAGACCGCGACCGAGATCACCGGAATGTCGGCGCTCGGCAGCCGCGTCACCGCGAGCTTGGTGAAGGAGACCCAGCCCAGCACGAGCAGGATAATCGAGAAGACGATCGAGGGAAGCGGGTTCCGGATCGACCATGCCGAGATGTTCAAAGCCATTAGCGTGCCCGAATTACCGTGATCGCGTGCGATCGAGTTCGTCGGCGAACATGGTCTTGATCTGGTCGCCGTCATGCAGCGAGGTGCCAGCGTCGGCCACGACGATTTCGCCGACGTCGAGGCCTTCAAGGATTTCGGTCGAGGTGTCGGAGGTCAGCCCGACGCGCACCCTGCGGGTCTCGACCGTGTTGCCCTTCACGACCTGCAGGGTCAGGCGGTCGATCGCAGTGCGCGGCACCGCGACCCCGCAGGAGCGCTTGGCGTCGATATTGGCGCGCGCGAACATGCCGACCTTCAGCGTCGGATTGTTGTTGATGGTGATGCGGACATGCCCGAGCTGGGTGGCGCGGTCGATCTGCGGCGAGATCTGGCGGACCTTGCCGACCATGTCGGGCGCATCGTCGCGGCTGATCCGCACATTGGCGCCGGGATTGAGCTTCAGGAGCTGGAAGCCCGGCACTTCGGCGTCGAGCTCGATCTCGTTGTTGATGGAGATCTTGAACATCGGCGGACCCTGCGGCGAGGCCGGCGCGCCGGGCGCGGTGCGCACTTCGGTGACGAGGCCGGCCGCCGGCGCCCGCAGCACAAGCGGCTTGGCATTGGCCTGTGCGGCCTGCTGCGGCGGCGGGGTCAGCCGCGCCAGTTCCTGGTTCTCGGTGACCGTGTCGCCCTCGCGGACCAGCACGTCGATGACCTTGGAGCCGTCCTGGTCGACATTCACCTGCGCCTCGCGGCGCGGCACGATGAAGCCGGTGACGCGGACCATGTCGGAGAAGCAGGCATTGGTCGACTTCGTCACCACGACCAGCGCCTGGCCCGGCGTCTCCTTCTCCTCGGGATGGGAGCGATGCTCGAACGCGTAATAGGCGATCGCGAGGGCGAGGAAAACCACCGTGCCGAGCGCAGGCTTGAGGTATTGGGAAAAATTCATCGCCTGATCAATCCAGAGCCTGGCGCATCATGGGTGTTGGTCGAAGTCTCATCACGCTCGCTATCGTACTGCTTGGGCATTCGGAAGGCCGGTGCCATTGTTCCGGATCATGCCCTGACGTCATGTGAGGCGGGCCACCTGTGGGCCGCTTTGGGTCTCGGCCCAACGGCATTGGCCCAAAAGCAATGCGCCCCGCCGGGGTGCGGGGCGCATTGTAACCTCAAAAAGGGGCCACGCCACCGCCCATCACTTGGCGGCGGTGGCCTTGTTTTCCACGTTCACGACCTGCACGCGCCGGTTCACCTCCGCCATCGGGTGGCTCGGGTCCTTCAGCTTGCTCTTGCCATAGCCGACGGTGACAAGATCGGTGCCGTTGATGCCGTATTTGTCGACGAGATAGCGCTTGATGGCGTCGGCGCGGCGCTCCGAGAGACCCTGATTGTAGTCCTCGCCGCCCGCGGCGTCGGTGTGGCCGGCGACCACGAAGGTCGAGCCCTTCAGGTCCTGATTGGTCAAGGCGCGGCCGAGCGCCTGCACCGACGGCAGCGACTTCGCGCTGATGTCGGCGGAGTTGTAGTCGAAGTTGATCTCGAGATCGATCTTGGGCTTGTCCTGGACGATGATCGCGATTTCCTCGCGTTCCGCCGAGGACAGCGAGCGGGTGGCGCGGCCGCGAACGCTCTGCACGAATTTGGCCTGGTCGGCATTCAGCTCCGGCGAGGTGGCCTGCGGGCCGGCCGAAAGGCCGCGGGTCAGCGGCTTCTTCTCGGGCGTCAGCGCCTTGATGATCTGATCTTCGGTGACGTCGCCGGCATGGGCGACGGCCATGCCGAACGACAGCGCGGCGCCGACGGTCATGATTGAAACGATCGCGGCCTTTGCCGACGGCTTGAACATTTCGGTCCCTCTTGCGCAAGCTGGCGCGGTTCCAGGCAACTATTCAGATTGATTGCCGGCATTACTGCCCGGCACGCACCCTCTGATTAGTCGCGCAATTCCATCAGCGGTTCGAGTCGCGGGCGGGTCTTGGTCGATTTGCCTTGGTTGGTCTGTCACTGCACGCCGTAGTCGGCGAATTCCTTGACGATGTTCGGGTCCATCGCCTTGGCGTTGGCGATGTCCAGATCGCCCTCCGCGACCGCGCCGTTGCGCTGCTTGGCGAGGCCGCGCCCGTACAGCGACGAGGTCAGCCGCGGGTTGATCTTCAGCGCGGCGTCGAAATCGGCGATCGCGTTCTTGTTCTGCCCGCCCTTCAGGTTCATCAGCCCGCGGCTGTCGAGCGCATCGACGAAGTTCGGACGCAGCCGCAGCGCCTCGTTGCAGTCCTTCAGCGCCGCCTGCAGGTCGCCGATCACGGTGCGGACCCAGCAGCGGTTGTTATAGGCCTCGACATCCTTCGGGTTCAGCCGCAGCGAATTGGTGAAGTCTTTCACCGCAAGGTCGTAGGCCCCCTTGCTGGCATAGACCTGGCCACGGCGATACAGCGCCGCTGCGTCGTCGGGATTCTTGTCCAGCTTTTCGCTCAGGCTCTTGATCGTCGGATCATCGGCGAGCACGGGCGAATTGCTCGGCGCCGGCGTGGGCTGGATCACCACCGGCGGGGGAGCGGCGGGCGGCGGCAGGGCGATCTCGGGCGCCTTGGGCTGGGGTGGCGGTGCAGTCGGCGCTGCCGCAACCGGGGGCGGCGCCGGTGATGGTGTCGGCGCTGTTGCCGCCGGTGGCGTCGGGGTTGCCGCGGGCGGTGTCGGCGTTGCTGCGGGCGGAGCCGGCGGAGGCGCGACCGGCGGCGCCGTTGCCACCTCCGGTGACGGCGACGCGGCGGGTGCCGGCGCGGCGTTCGACGGCCCGGCCGCGCCGGCCGGAATGAACGAGAAATCTTCGGCCAGTGACGACGAGATCCACGGCACCTGTTCCTGCCGCGAGGCCCGGGTGACGCCGACACGGGTGCGGTTCAGCGTTTCCTCGGCCATCAGGTCGGGGGTGCGGATCTCCTTCAGGAGTTCCCGCACGAACAGGCTGTGGTCGCTGCCATTGTCGGAGACGACGGACGACAGCGCGGCCGAATACATCACCAATGTGCCGTTCGGCGCGATCACCGGGGCGAGCCCTGCCGAAAAGCTGCGGAAGCGCCGCTCGAACGGGTTGCGCCGCGAGGCATCGATCAGGGCGATCTTCACCCCGGCGCCGCGGCTGTTGATCTCGCCGAGCACGGTCTCGAGGCTGAAGCCGTCGCGGCGAACGTCGGCCTCGGCCCAGATCTGCGCATCGATCGGGATCATGTAGCTCTGCCGGTTCGACTGGATGCCGTAACCGGAGAAGAAGATCAGGGCGACCGAGCCCGGCTTGATCTTGCCGTAGAGCCGGTCGAAGGCGCGGCGCATGCCGTCGCCGGTCAGGTTCTCCCCGACCTCGACGGTGAAGCCATCGCGCTTGAGCTCGTCGGCGACGTCACGGGCGTCGTTGACCGGCTCCTTCAGCGGTGCGTCGGCGTCGGGATATTTGGCGTTGCCGATGACCAGCGCGAAACGGTCGCCGGCGGCGTAGGACAAAGTGGGCGCCGCGATTGAAAAAATCAGCGTGGCGAGCAAGGCAAGGCGGATTTTCATAATCGCAGCAAATCCAGATCGCGGCATTCCAATGAAACGGCGCCGCTTCCAGCCTGCGCCTCGGGGACCTTACTCTAGCGAAAATCCATTATCAAACCACGGCCAAACCCCCGTCAACGGCTTGCGGCAGCATCGTTTATCGCGGTGATGCAGGTGAGACCGCAGTGCAACAGCACACGCTCATGGCGGCCATCGCCGTCACGGCATGGTGCTGGTTCCTGTGAGCCGATAATGTGCTGGCACTCACAACGGCTGTCGCCACCCTGTCATGCGCTCGTCGCACGCCGCGCGGTTTGACCTTTGCGCGAGGCGATGGCTTTGTGTTCAGGACGGCAAGCCATTCGAAGACAAGCCGTTCAAAACAGGCCTTGCAAACAAGAGCGAAACCGATGGGAAACGCCTACGAGATCTACGCCCTGCGCTATGCGACGATGTCGCCGCGCACGCCCCACCTCAACTTCCTGGTGCCTGATCCGCACGACACCACCGCGCAGGACCTCGACTATTTCGTCTGGCTGATCCGTGGCCATGGCCGTGACATCCTGGTCGACACCGGCTTCAACGCCGAGGAGGCCAAGGCGCGAGCCCGCAAGCTGACGCTCAACCCGGTCGATGCGCTGGCCGGCTTCGGCGTCAGCGCCGACAGCATCAAGGACGTCATCGTCACCCATCTGCACTACGACCATGCCGGCAATCTGGATCGCTTCCCGAACGCCAAATTCCATCTGCAGGAACGCGAGATGAGCTACGCGACCGGCCGCTGCATGTGCAACGGCATGCTGCGCCATCCGTTCTCCATTGAACACGTCACGCAGATGGTGCGCCATGTCTATGGCGAGCGCGTCACCTTCCATTCCGGCGACGGCGAGATCGCGCCCGGCGTCACCGTGCATCGCGTCGGCGGCCATTCCGACGGCCTGCAGGTGGTGCGCATCGAGACCGCGCGCGGCCCGGTCGTGCTGGCGTCGGACGCCGCGCATTATTATGCGAACCTGCACAAGCGCAGCCCGTTCCCGATCGTCTACAATGTCGGCGACATGGCGCAGGGCTGGGAGACCGTCGAGCGGCTCGCCGGTCATCCGGACCGCTTCATTCCCGGTCACGATCCGATCGTCAGCGAGATCTATCCGCGCGCCAGCGACAAGGTCGATGCGTTCGCGCTGCATCTGGCGCCGTCGCGATCGTTCGCGAAATAGCCTCGCCGATCCGGGCGATGCACGTCTGCAACACGTCAAGAAACGTCAAAAAGAAGCGATATGACTGACACCAAGACGACTGACACCAAGACTCTCGGGTTCATCGGCCTCGGCGTGATGGGTGAGCCGATTTGCCGCAACCTGGTCAAGAAGAGCGGCAAGCGCGTTGTCGTGTTCGACCTCGCGGCCGAACCGCTGCAGCGGCTGCGCGCCGATGGTGCCGAGGTTGCGGCGTCGGTCGCCGACGTCATCAAGCAGAGCGATGTGCTGTTCCTCTGCCTGCCGAGCGCCAGGCACGTGCGCGCGGTGTTCGAAGGCGACGGCATTTTGAAGAACACGAGAAGCGGCCAGATCGTGGTCGATCTCGGCACGTCTTCAGTCAGCCAGACCCGCGATTTCGCCGCGCAGCTGCAGGCCAAGGGCGCAGCCTGGGCCGACGCGCCGATCGCGCGCACGCGGCAGGCGGCGCAGGACGGCACGCTCAGCGTGATGGTCGGCGCGGTGCCCGCGCTCTATGCCGCGATCGAGCCCTTGATCCGCTGCTTCGCCACCGACGTCACCAATTGCGGCGACGTCGGCGCGGGGCAGGTGACCAAGATCCTCAACAACATGGTGATGTTCGAGACCGTGAATGCGCTGGCCGAGGCCGTCGCGGTGGCGAAGCACAATGGCGTCGATCCAAAGCTGCTGCTGGATACCCTGTCGAAGGGCTCGGCCGACAGCTTCGCGCTGCGTAACCATGGCATGAAGGCGATCGTGCCCGGCGTGTTTCCCGAGCGCGCATTCTCGACCGAATATGCGCTGAAGGATCTGTCCTACGCGTTGGAGCTCGCCGCCGATGCCGGCATCAAGATCCGCGGTGCGGAGCTGATCGGCGCGGTGCTGCAGGAGGCGATCGACAAGGGATCGGGGGACAATTACTTCCCGGTCATCGCGAAACATATCGACAGGGCGTAACGGCACCGTCATTGCGAGGAGCGTAGCGACGAAGCAATCCATCGTCCCGCATGCTCGGATGCATGGATTGCTTCGCTTCGCTCGCAATGACGGTGGAGGGAGCCGCGTACAAAGTTCCATCACCGTCACCCTGAGGAGCGCGCTCTCGCGCGCGTCTCGAAGGGTCGACGGCCACCAGCCGGGCCGTGCATCCTTCGAGACGCGCTACGCGCTCCTCAGAGTCTGACTCATAAGTCACCCATCCTTGCGGGCAGCGGCAAGTCTGCGGGTCAGGAGCCTCATGTGTGCAATCAGCAGCCAGGCAGCTTCGGTTGCCACCGTCGCCTC
>NZ_JAQOSR010000018.1:0-67628 GCF_046718885.1 Bradyrhizobium sp. UFLA01-814
CCCGTGGACCATGGGCTGGCAGCCCAGCTATCAGAGCGAGGGACGGATCTACGCCAAGCACATATTGAAGGAAAGGCCGAACGGCAGGATCGCGGTCCTCTACCAGAACGACGATTATGGAAAGGACTATCTCAAGGGCCTGAAGGACGGCCTCGGCGACAAGGCGGCGTCGATGATCGTCATCGAGGATGCCTATGAGGTGGCCGAGCCGACCATCGACACGCACATCGTCAAGATGAAATCGATGAATGCCGATGTATTCGTCGACATAGCCACACCGAAATTCGCGGCGCAGGCCATCAAGAAGACGGCCGAGATCGGCTGGAAACCGCTGCACATCCTCAACTCGGTCGGTTCCTCGCTCGGTGCCGTGATCCAGCCCGCCGGCTTCGAGAACGCGCAAGGCATCATTTCGGTGGCCTACCTGATGGATCCGCTCGATCCGCAATGGAAGGACGACCCCGGCATGAAGGCGTTCGACGAATATCTCTCCAAATATTTCCCCGAGGGCAATCGGGCCGACGGCCTGATTGTGACAGGGTACAATGCCGCCCAGACGCTGGTTCAGGTGTTGAAGCAGTGTGGCGACGATCTCACGCGCGCCAACGTGATGAAACAGGCCGCCAACCTGAAGGCCTTCCGGACCACCAACCTGCTTCCCGGCATCACGATGAACACCAGCCCGATCGATTTCGCGCCGATCAAGCAGATGCAACTCAGACGACTCAAGGGCGAGAGATGGGAGCTGTTCGGGCCGATGCTCAGCGCGGAAGTGGGCGGTTAGCGCGATCTGTAGGATGGGTAGAGCGCAGCGAAATCCATCACCCTCGCCCCTTTGCACAGGCGATGGGTTTCGCTTCGCTCTACCCATCCTACAGGGGCCGAACTACACCCGGAACAGCTTCGCGTACTTCGCCTTGATCTCCTCGCTCTGCACCTGCACCTGGGCCGGATCGGCTTTCAGCATCTTCAGTTTGTCGAGCGGCACGTGCCCGGCCTTCTCCTTCACCTTGGCGTGGAACGAACGGTGCGCGAATTCGTCGGCCAGCATCTGCTGGGTCTCGGCGCTGAAAAAATAGCTCTGGAACAGCCGCGCGGCATTCGGGTTCGGCGCGTTCTTGAAGATGCCGCTGGGGACGATGATCAGCGGCGCGCCTTCGGTTGGATAGACCACCTCGACCGGCTTGCCCTGATCCTTGGCCAGCACGAGGTTATAGTCGTTGCCGTCGGCCATCACCGCGCGCTCGCCGAGCAGGATCTTCTTCGGTGGATCGGCCGCCGACTGCACCTGCATCACCCGCTGCTGCGAAAGCTTCTCCAGATACGGCCAGCCGAGATCGCGCGCCAGCACGAAGGTCGCGGTCATGATCGCGCCGGAGTAGCTCGGGTGGCCCTTGACGATCTTGCCGCGCCACTTGGGATCGAGCAGATCGGCGTAGCTCTTCGGCGCCTCCTCGCGCTTCACCTGGTCGGTGTTGTAGCCGATCACCTCGAACCAGGCGCAGGATGTCGCCGAGGTGCCGTCGGGATCGATCTGGTCGGCCGGAAAATGCCTGGCGACGTCTTCCGGGACATAGGCCGCGAGCCAGTCGTTCTTCTTCCAGTCGAGGTAGTGCGCCGGATCGGTCGAATTGGCGACATCGACGGCGTTGATGCCGCTGCCCTGCTCCTGCGCGATGCGTTGGAAGATGCGCTCCGCGCCGGAGCGCTCGACACGGACGCTGATTCCGGGATATTTCTGCTCGAAGTCACGCGCGAGACGCTCGGCCGTGTTCAGTTCCAGCGCGCTGTAGAACGAGATCTTGCCTTCCTTCTTGGCGGCTGCGATCAGCTCCGGCGTCACCGCTTCCGCCGGCGGCGCCGCCGCGCGCAGCGGCTCCGCGAACACCATGCCGGCGGCGGTGGCCGTCGTCACCTTGAGCCAGTCGCGCCTCGACCATTTGCGGTCCTGCATTCCATACTCCCTGAAATCGGGCCGTTGACCGGCCGCGCCTTTGTCGCGGGAGCTTAGCGCGTAGGATGGGTAGAGCGAAGCGAAACCCATCAAATGGCGGCCGCATCGGGGATGACGGATTTCGTGCAGTTTATCATCGGGCCGTGCGTTGCGGACCCGGTGGCATCCAGGCCACGCCGCGGTCTACGTCTTCCCCGGCGGATTCTCGCGCAGGAAGCGCTCGAGATCGGGCTGCACGGAATAAGGCTGTGGAACCGGATCGCCCTGAAAGTCGACCTGAAGATCAAGGCAGCGCCGCAGCATCCGCGCCAGCTCGCCGCGCCGATAGGGCTTGGTCAGCAGCGGAATGCCGTGCCCGCCACGCCCCTGCTGTGCGGGCAGCACGCCATCGCTGTAGCCCGAGGTGAACAGCACCCGCAGTGCCGGGCGCCCTGCCATCAGTGTCTCCGCCAATTGCCGGCCGTTCATGCTGCCGGGCATCACGATATCGGTGAACAGAAGGTCAAACGCGGTGCCACGTTTGACGATTTCGAGCGCGGCGTCCGCGTTCGCCGCGACCAGCACGTTGTAGCCGAGGCTTTCGAGCTGGCCCGTGACATAGTCCCGGATCGTAGGGTCGTCTTCCACGCACAGGATCGTCTCGTCGCCGCCCCTGACGGGCGGATCGTCCTCCTCCGCCGCGCGCTGTGCGGTGCCGTCGGCCTTCGGCAGATAGATCCTGAAGATGGTGCCGCGCCCCTGCTCGCTCTTGACCTCGATGCCGCCGCCGCTTTGCTTGACGAAGCCGAACACCATGCTGAGCCCGAGCCCGGCGCCCTGCCCGACCTCCTTGGTGGAAAAGAACGGATCGAAGATCTTCTCCAGATGCGTCGGCGAAATGCCGGTGCCGGTATCGGTCACCTCGATCACGAGATGATCGCCGGCGCGCTCGACGCCGCACGCCACGGCGTCGGGAATCCCGAGCTGGATGTTGCGGGTCGCAAAGCTCAGCGTGCCGCCGTCAGGCATGGCATCGCGCGCATTGATGGCGAGATTGACCAGCGCGGCACCAAGCTGGCTGCGGTCGACGAAGGCGAGCCAGGCGTTGCGGCCGAGCTCCGTCCTGATCTCGGTCTGCGATCCCAGCGTCTGCGACAGCAGCCGGACCACCTCGCCGATCAGGTCGTTGACGTCGGTCTCGGCGGGCTGCAGCGGTTGCTTGCGCGCGAATGCCAGGAGGCTCGAGGTGAGCTGCGCGCCGCGATCGGCGGCATCGCTGATCAGCTTGGCGATCGCGGCAAGTTGCGGGTTGTCCTTGACGCCGTCGGCGAGGATCTCGATCGTGCCGGTGATCACGGTCAGCATGTTGTTGAAGTCGTGCGCAATGCCGCCGGTCAGCCGCCCCAGCGATTCCGACCTCTGCGCCTGGATCAACTGCTCCTCGGCGATCCGGCGCTGGCTGACGTCCCTGACAAAGGAATTGATGATCCAGCCATCGCCGCGGCGCAGCGCGTTGAGCGACACCTCGACATAGAACCGGTGACCGTCGCGGTGCAGGCACGCCGTTTCATAGCGCATGCCCATGCCGCCGGCCGCGGTCTCCTGCAGGAAGCGGGTGATCCGCTGCCGGTGCGCGAGGCGCAGCTCCTCCGGAAACACCAGTTCAACCACCCGATAGCCGACCGCCTCGGACCGCGTCCAGCCGGTCAGCGCCTCGGCCTGCGGGCTCCAGTCGAGAATGAAGCCGTCCTGGTCGGTCTGGACGAAGGCGTCGAGCGCGGTCCTGACGATGGCCTGCGCCATCTGCTCGCTCTCGACCAGCGCCTGGTGTGCCCGCCGCTGCGCGGTGACGTCGTGCAGCACGGCGACCGCGCCCCGCAGATTGCCGGTATCGTCGCGCAGCGGCCGTGCGTTGACGACAAGACAGACGGCCGGTTGCGGCGGTTGCGGTTTGACGATCAGCTCGAAATCGTCGACGTCATCGCCGCGCAGCGCACGCGCCATCGGCGTGTCCGGGATCGGCATCACGGTGATGCCGTCGGCATAATAGTTCTGGAAGGTGCGAACGCCGGTCAGGGTATCAAAACCGGGTTCGACGCTGTACAGCCGCCGCGCCGCGGCGTTGACGATCACGATCATCCCGTGCTCGTCGGCGACCACCACCGGATCGCGGATGCTCTCGACGGTCTTCTCCAGCAGGTGCTGCCTGCTGCCCAATTGGGCCGACAATTCGGCCAGCGTCGCCGCGAGCTGAGCGGTCTCGCCGTCATCGCTTGAGCCGAGCGAGACCTGCTGGCCGCGCGACAGCGCCTCCGCCGCCCGCACCAGCTGGGCGGGCGTCTTGGACAGCGATCTCGCAATCACCTCAGCCGTCATCAATACCACCGCAACCGCGCCACCCGCGAGCAGAATGCCCGGCCAGGTCACGCCATGGATGAAGCCCAGCGCGAGCAGGAGCGCGGCGACGGGAAACATCATCCCCATCGCCAGGCGGCCCGACAAATTCATCCCGACCAACCCCTCGTGTCGGCTGCACCGAAAATGGAAAAGGAAAAACAGTATTCGGAAAAGGGGTCGTCGGCGCCGGAGCAAATATCCCTGTTGCTTAGCCGAGTCCGGCGCGGCAATCCGCCACTTTCGTATCCGTATTAGTACGGAGAAAGACCGATTCCGGCGCGCGCTCGATACCGGAAGAACAGCTGCGACCTGTCGACCAGCGGGACTTTCTCGCCAGCAGCGCAACTCAACATACCGAGAATGCGCGTGAGGGCCCCGGGGTACATGTCTGGCGCCACGGTCAGGCACCGGCGGCCGAAGGCGCCTTGCAGGATGCCGACATGGTCCCTTGCCGAACATGGAACGCTCCGCATCCCCGCGTTTCCGGGTCCAGCCCGCCCCTCTCCGTCGCTTGGTGACGCTCTCAACGCCGACTAACGATACCTCGACGTAATGTGCCTCGGCTCCGAGAGGCTTCCGATGTTCGCGCTCGATAGCGTGAGGCGGCCGAACGGCACCCCGATCCACGAGCTCCAGCGCTCCATGGCAAGCGGTGTTCCCGATTGCGGACGAACGATATCTCGGTCAAAATCGTCGGGACAGTTCAGGAAGGGTGAGCTGATAAAAGAAAGACGATGTGACGTACAGGCCGCATCCTCATCCCTGGGAAGCTTAAGCTGCAAATACCCATCCGGGTCCCGTTGAATGTTAGCGCGCCGAGGAGCGGATCTGCTCTCAAGGCGGGTGACCTTGCATTTGATACGGAGCACAAAATGCATTCCATCCTGGATGACAGGGGCGCGGAAGGGCGGCTCGCGAGCTTGGAAGAGCAGCTTTCGAACCTCGCGCGCGAAGCGGGAGTCACTCCTTCCAACCCGCCGACCACCATGAAGGCGTTTCGCGCGCCGCTAGCGACGGTTCATCGATTGGTGGATTGGCGCCACCTGGCTGTTGTCGGTACTGTGTTGGCAGCATGCATTGGTGGCGCTGCTTGGTGGTGGTCGTCACCCGTTGATACGGCGATGGTGGCCTCCTCCGGCCCCCCATCGCCTCCTGCGCAAACCCCGCCGAAAGACGCCGCGCCGAAAGACGTTGCGCCGGCTGCTGCGGCACTTTCTTCCGACTTGGCGCAGCAGCTTCAACCGATGGCGCGCGATCTCGCTGCCTTAAGGCAAGCGGTCGAACAGCTTGAGGTGAGGCAGGAACAATTGGTCCGCGACCATAAAAACGTCGCGAGCCAACTCGAGGCGAGCCAAGCAGAAATGGCGCGCAGCAAAGATATCATCGACCAGATCAAGGCGACCCAGGATCAGATGGCGCGCGAAAGCGAGACGGTCACCGAGCGGCTCAACGCAAGCCAGGAACAGCTGGCTGGTGTCATCGCCAACGCCGCAGAACCGAAGGTGAGCCCCGAACAACCAACGGTAACCCCGGAAATACCACTGCCGCGCCCGCGGCCGTCGGCCAATGTTGTCCAGACGCGCAAACCGGCGCCCCCCCCGGCGCGGCCGCACGCCACCGCCAAACCGCAACCGTCGGCATGGCCATGGTCAGTGCGCTAATGCCGTGACGTGCTTGCTTCCTGCGCGCCATCGACGCGGCGACGGCCCCTACCTGCATTTGCGATCAATGAAGCAACACGAAGAGGCCGCTGGCGCTGGTCAGCGGCCTCCTGAACCTGATCTCAAATGAACGTCTTGGTGGTAAAATCTTTGCCTCAGGTCCGCCGTTATTAGACTGGGAATTCGCCACACAGTGAAGTCCCAACAGGTGCGATGCTCGACGGAACTCTTGTGACGTTGCGGGGACAACACACTTTGCGTCGTGACGCCCTGATTTCGGGACGATCTACTCGCCTGCCGCTCGGCTCGCGCGGATTGGCTCAGGAAAGCCCCGCGTCTTTCATGGCTTCCCAAACCGGCGAGACTGGGCTTGTTTGTCACCGTCTTCACAGACGACGCCACACATTCGCTGTCGTCCCTGCCTAGTGCGCAATTGCGCACGGGAGCAGGGACCCATAACCACCGATGGTCATTGTTGAGCAGTGCTGCAACGACGAGTCCCCTCCACTACAACCGCTGCGGAGTATGGGTCCCTGCTTTCGCAGGGACGACAGCGCGCTTTTTGAAGACGACGTCGTGACTAGACGCGCAGGGACGATGGCGGTGAGACCATCCTACGCCGCCCGCCGCCGCTCGCGCAGCGCGTCGCCGAAGGCCTCGAACAGGGCGCGGTTGATCGGATTGCGCTGCGGATCGTATTCGGCGTGCCACTGCACACCCAGCGCAAAACCCGGCGCGTCGGCGATGCGGATCGCCTCGATGGTGCCGTCCTCGGCGATGCCCTCGATCACGACGCGCTTGCCGGGCTCGAGGATGCCCTGGCCGTGCAGCGAATTGACCCGAATGGTCTCCCGGCCGAGGATTCTTGCGAACGCACCGCCCGGCGTCAGTGCGACGTCGTGACGGTCGGCGAACACAACGGTCGGGTCAGGATGGATTTCACCGTTCTCGAGCCGTGGCATCCGGTGGTTCATGCGGCCCGGAATCTCGCGGATCTCCGGATGCAGCGAGCCGCCGAAGGCGACGTTCATCTCCTGCAGGCCGCGGCAGATGCCGAAGATCGGCACGCCGCGCGCGACGCAGGCTTCCGACAGCGCCAGCGCGACGTCGTCGCGATGGATGTCGTAAGGCTCGTGCGCGGCACACGGTTCGGTGTTGAAGCGCGTCGGATGAACATTGGCGCGGGCTCCGGTCAGCACCACGCCGTCAACCACGTCGAGCAAGGCGCCGACCTCGGTGATTTCGGGGCTGCCCGCGAACATCAGCGGCACCGCGCCCGACACCTCGGCAACCGCACGAAGGTTGCGCTCCCCGACCATCTGGACTGTGAAACGATTTTCGATGCGATGGGCGTTTCCGATCACGCCGACCACGGGCCGTCTCATTATTGAAGTCTCGCGCAATGATTCTTCTAAGTTTGCGACGTTGCGGAGACGATCATGCCTTCGAGTTCCGGCCGGATCAACTGTCTATATCTGCACAGGGGGCCTTGCAGTCCTGCACAGATTCGCGCCCCTCGGGACCCAGAGCCGGCCAGATGCCCACCAATCGCGCCCGGCGCCGCGGCGCGTCAGCGGCAAACCGGCACGCTCCCGCCAGCTTGATCCCGGCGGGATTTTCGCCAAAGACTGCTTCGGACCGTCGCGAAGGGGGAATCACCCGTGACAGACTCGGCTGACAATCGCCTGCAGGCCCGCAACGACTTGGCATGGGCGATCGCCGTCGGCGGCATCGGCGTGGTGCTGTTCGCAGCCCTGCTGACCTTCGCCTGGCATTTCGCCGCGACCCTGTTCCTGCTGTTCGCGGGCATGCTGCTCGGGGTTGCCCTCAATGCCATGACCACCCTGCTCGGCCGGCTGACCAAGCTGCCCCACGCGCTGCGGCTTGCGATCGTCTGCCTGGCGATGGCCGGGCTGCTGTCCGGCATTGTGTTCCTCGGCGGCACCACGATCGCGCAGCAGGCCACGGTGTTGAGCAACACGATCAAATCACAGCTCGGCAGCGTCAAGGACTTCCTCGAGCAGCACGGGGTCGACACCAGCTATCTCGATTTCACAAATGCCGCCGGCGAGGCGAAGGGCGAAGGCAGCGCCGTCACGACAACGACGACGATACCCGCGCCGTCCCAGTCCCATGGCATCCCCGGCGCCGGCGCGCTGGCCTCAAGCGGCGGCGCCATCATCAGCCAGACGCTAAAGGTGCTGCTCGGCACCGTCAGCGTCGTCGGCAACTTCTTCATCGTGCTGTTCCTCGGGCTCGCCTTTGCGGCCCAGCCAAGCATCTACCGCGCCGGGCTGTTGTTCATCGCGCCGGCGAAGTACCGCGCGCAGTCGACGGTCATCGTCGACCGCATCGGCGAGACGCTGGAGCGCTGGCTGATCGCGCAGATCATCACGATGACGGCGGTGTTCCTCGTCACCTGGATCGGGCTTGCCATCATCGGCATTCCGAGCTCGTTCATCCTCGGCATCCAGGCCGGCCTGCTCGCCTTCATCCCGACGGTCGGCGCGATCCTCGGCGGGCTGATCGTGGTGCTGGCGAGCCTTGCGACCGGATGGATCGCGGCGCTCTCGGCCTTCATCCTGTTCCTCGGCGTCCACGCGCTGGAAAGCTACGTGCTGACGCCGATCATCCAGCGCCAGGCGCTCGACATCCCGCCGGCCACGCTGTTCGCGTTCCAGATCCTGCTCGGCGTCGTGTTCGGTATCTGGGGGCTGGCGCTGGCGCTGCCGCTGATGGCAATCGCCAAGGTGATGATCGACCACTTCAAGACGGAGGATCCGGCGCGGGCCGCGTGACGTCAGGAGAGCAGCAGCACCGTTCCCGCGACCATCAGCATCACGCCGGCCAGCATCACCACCGGCCAGCGACTCTTCGGCGGCTGGTATCGCCCCTGCGCGCGCCGTTCGGCGATCAGCGCGGTCTCGTATTCATGGGAGTCCGAGAACAGGCAGGCGAAACCGCTGCGCGCCGAAACCGCATCGGCTTCGAGCGACATCAGGGCTGACTGCGGATTACGGGTGCGGATCGACTCCATGCCCGAAAGCATGGGATTGAATGGTTAACCGCTCGTTACCGCGCTCATGCCCGGACGCTCGCCGGCTTTTGTCGCGCCGAAGCCGGCAGGCCCGCGGTCTTGCGCCGCCAGTTCTCCAGCGAGAGCGGCAATTCCTCCGCCGCCTCGACGCGGTTGCGGCCGCCGCGCTTGGCCTGGTAGAGCGCGGTGTCTGCCGAGGCCAACAGCACCTCGAGCTCGGTCCCGGCGGGGCCGCCGGCGACGCCGATGCTGACCGTGGTGTCGACCGCGCCTTCCTCGCAGGTGATGTTGCTGTTCTCGAAGGCTTCGCGCACGCGCTCGGCGACCAGCACACCCTCCTCCAGCGAGCACGGCAGCAGCGCCGCGAATTCCTCGCCGCCGATCCGGCCCGACAGATCGCTGATCCTGAGACTGTTGACCACGACAGCGGAGAACAGCTTCAGGATCTCGTCACCGGCGGGATGGCCGAAGCGGTCGTTGATCGACTTGAAGTGATCGATGTCGAAGATCATCACGGTGACCGGCCGGCCGGCAATGGACTCGCGCTCGATCACCCGGGCGCAGGCCTCGGTGAAGCCGCGGCGGTTGAGCATGCCGCTCAGGGGATCGATCGACGCAGCCGTCTTGTGCACGGCCACCGCGCGGTCCGACACCATCATGAAGATCACGAACACCGTGCCGATCGCGTACAGCACGAGCTCGATCGAAAACAGCGTGACCCAAAAGCTGGAGACGAAATTCTGGCCGTTCAATCGCAGCAGGTCGCCGACCAGGATCGGCAGCATCAGGACGCAACCGTGCGCGACCGGAATGACGATCGCAAGCCAGCGCCGCTGCATCGCGCGGCGGCGCTCGCTCCACAGCTCGGAGGCGGTCAGCGCGGCGTAGATCGCGACGATCCCGGCGCCGATCGTCAGGCGCATCGCGGGATCCTCAACCGTCGTCACCGCCCCGATCCATGCGATCGGGCCGAGCACGAGGCCCAGCAAATTGGCCTTGCGGCCGTGGAAAATGCGCGCGGCATTCCAGACCAGGCCGCAGGCGGCGAAACCGATCGCATTGAGGCCCAGCAGAACCATCGGATCAAGCGTCGAACTGCCGACCGTCCAGACCGCGACCGAGGCTGCGCCGAGCAGATAGGCGGTGCCCCACCATTTCAGCGCGGAAATGTTCTCCTGCCTGCCGAACAACCACAGCATGGCGCCGAGCATGCCCGCGACCATGGTGGCGAACAAATAAAGTGTCGATGGATCGAACGACATAAACTCACCCCAGCCCGGTGATGCAACGTTCGCAGGCGCAAATAAATACGGTGATGCAGCGCCACTGCGAGCCCGCAAGCTAGAAGGTGCGAGTTCCAATTTCGTTTGCACGCACACGCAAGTTTTCATGAAAAACTGCGCTAATTCGCGCCGAAGCGCGGCCGGTCGGACGCAGCAAAAAGGGCGCCTCGCGGCGCCCTCTGCAACTCGATGCCTGCGGCAATTGCCGCGAATTTTAGAACTCGAATTAGCGCTTCGAGAACTGGAAGGACTTGCGGGCCTTCGCCTTGCCGTACTTCTTGCGCTCGACCGAGCGGCTGTCGCGGGTCAGGAAGCCGCCCTTCTTGAGGACGCCGCGCAGCTCAGGCTCGAAGTTGGTCAGCGCCTTCGAGATGCCGTGCCGAACAGCACCGGCCTGGCCGGAGAGACCGCCGCCGGCGACGGTGCAGATCACGTCGTACTGGCCGTTACGGGCCGCAGCGACCAGCGGCTGCTGGATCATCATGCGCAGCACCGGGCGGGCGAAGTAGACTTCGAACTCGCGGGTGTTGACCGAGATCTTGCCGGAGCCGGGCTTGACCCAGACGCGGGCGACCGCGTCCTTGCGCTTGCCGGTGGCGTAGGCGCGATTGTATTTGTCGACCTTCTTGACGTATTTCGGCGCGTCGGGCGCGGCCGGCTTGACCTGCGAGAGCTGGTCGAGGGACTGCAACGTATCGGACATTATGCGGCCCTCGTGTTCTTGCGATTCAGGGAAGCGATATCGACCTTCTCGGGGCTCTGCGCTTCATGCGGATGATCGGCACCCGGATAGACGCGCAGATTGCCCATCTGCATGCGGCCGAGCGGACCGCGCGGGATCATGCGCTCGATCGCCTTCTCGACGACGCGCTCGGGGAAGCGACCCTCGAGGATCTGCTTCGCGGTGCGCTCCTTGATGCCACCGATGAAGCCGGTGTGCTTGTAGTAGGTCTTCTGGTCGCGCTTGCGACCGGTCAGCACCACATGCGCGGCGTTGACGATGATGACGTTGTCGCCGCAATCGACATGCGGCGTGTAGGTGGGCAGGTGTTTGCCGCGCAGGCGCATCGCGACGAGGGTGGCGAGACGACCGACGACCAGACCCTTGGCGTCGATCACGACCCACTTCTTCGTCACTTCGGCGGGCTTGGCCGAGAACGTGCTCATGTGTGAAATCCGTGAAAAGGAAATCGGCGCCGTATGCGCCGAACTGGGCTGCTTTCTAGAGAAGCCGCGATCGCGCGTCAACGCCGACGCGCTCGATTTACATCAGCGAAAACAATGGCTTGTAAATATGGTGCAATAATACCGCAGAAAAGCCTATTGATTCGGAATGGAATAGGTCGCCGTGACATGGGCAATGGGATCGGGAGACGAGCCGGACAGCAGGTTGACCTCGCCGACCGCGAGCCGCTTGCCGAGCTTGAGCAGCCTCGCCACCGCAAGTACGTCCTGCCCCGGCTGGCCCTTGCGCAGGAAGTTGATGTTGAGGTTGGTGGTCACGGCAAGGCCGACCGGCCCGATTGCCGACAGCAGCACCACGTACATCGCGAAATCCGCCAGGCCCATCAGGGTCGGCCCCGACACCGTACCGCCCGGCCGCAGCATGCGCTCGCTGAAGCGCTGGCGCAGCAGGGCCGTCTCGCCGTCGGCGCTTTCGATCCGGACATCGTCGTGGACGAAAGCCTGCGGGAATTCCCTCCGCAGGAACTCCTCCACGTCAGCCACGCTCATTTTCGCAGTCGCCATGCCGTCCCTGCCCTCGCTTCAGCCTGCCTGTTACATTAAGTTGTCACAGAGACCAAAGTGGAATTTTCAGCATGTCCGCCCAAGCCGCCCGCGCCGAAGCGCCGCAACGCCAGCCGATCCTGCTGCGCGAGACCATCGGCAGCATCGCGCTACTGACGCTCAATCGGCCCGGAGCGCGCAACAGCCTCTCCGAGGGCCTGATCGCCGAGTTGCACGCCGCACTGAACGATGTCGGCGGCGACAAGCGCATCCGCGCCGTCGTGCTCGCCGCCAACGGCCCGGCGTTCTGCGCCGGCCACGACCTCAAGGAGCTTACCGCGCGCCGCAGCGATGCCGACCGCGGCCGCGCCTATTTCGCCCAAATCATGAACGCCTGCAGCGCGATGATGCAGGCCATCGTGCGCCTGCCGAAGCCGGTGGTCGCATCCGTCCAGGGCATCGCCACCGCGGCCGGCTGCCAGCTGGTCGCAAGCTGCGACCTCGCGGTCGCCTCCGACGCGGCGGCGTTTGCGACGCCGGGCGTCGACATCGGGCTGTTCTGCTCGACGCCGATGGTGGCGCTGTCGCGCAACGTGCCGCGCAAGCAGGCCATGGAGATGCTGCTGACCGGAGAGCCGGTCTCGGCGGCAACGGCGCAGAGCATCGGCCTCGTCAACCGCGTGGTATCCGCGGGCACCGAACGCGACGCCGCGATCGCGCTGGCCGAGAAGGTCGCGCTGAAATCGGCCTACACCGTCAAGCTCGGTAAGGAAGCGTTCTATCGCCAGGCCGAGATGACCCTCGCCGACGCCTATCGCTTCGCCGCCGAGGTGATGACCGAAAACATGATGGCGCGCGACGCCGAGGAAGGTATCGGCGCCTTCATCGAGAAGCGCGATCCGAAGTGGCAAGACAAGTAAGATCGAAATGAATCACGACGCCTACGACGACAATTACATCCGCAGCATTCTGAACAACGTCAAGACCATCGCGATGGTCGGCGCGTCGCCGGTCAATGTGCGGCCGAGCTATTTCGCATTCAAATATCTGGCGCAGCGCGGCTACGACATGATCCCGGTCAACCCCGGCCATGTCGGCAAGACGCTGATGGGCAAGCCGTTCGTCGCCTCGCTTGCGGACATCGATCGGCCGATCGACATGATCGACATCTTCCGCAATTCAAGCCACATCATGCCCGTGGTCGAGGAGGCGCTGAAATTGTCGACGCCGCCGAAGGTGATCTGGATGCAGCTTGGCGCGCGCGACGACGCCGCGGCCGAGAAGGCGGAAGCCGCGGGCCTCAAGGTGGTGATGAACCGCTGCCCGAAGATCGAGTATGGCCGGCTGTCGTCGGAGATCTCGTGGATGGGCGTCAACTCGCGCACGCTGAGTTCCAAGCGTGCGCCGATCCCGACGCAGGGCATGCGGCTGTCGCTCAATCGCACGAGCTTCGGCGGCGGACAGACCGCGGCATCCGACCGCGCGGCAAAGAACAAGACCGAGACGACCTGACATCGCGGCGGAATAATCGCTGCGATCATCCGGTATAGCGCGGGATGCCCCTCCAGAAACTGGCGGCGTGCCCAACTCGCTTGACGGCGGGCGCCGGCGCCATCAGCATGCCGCGCGTTTCGACCAGGCCACAACAGGATACAAAGAATGACCGATCGCCTTCCGGGATTTTCCACCCTCGCCGTGCACGCCGGCGCGCAGCCTGATCCCACCACCGGCGCGCGGGCGACGCCGATCTACCAGACCACGTCATTCGTCTTCAACGACGCCGACCACGCGGCCTCGCTGTTCGGCCTGCAGGCATTCGGCAACATCTATACCCGCATCGGCAACCCGACCAATGCCGTGCTCGAGGAACGTGTCGCAGCCCTCGAAGGCGGCACCGCGGCGCTCGCCGTCGCTTCCGGTCACGCAGCGCAGGTCGTCGTGCTGCAGCAGCTGTTGAAGCCCGGCGATGAGATCATCGCGGCACGCAAGCTCTATGGCGGCTCGATCAACCAGTTCACCCACGCCTTCAAGGCGTTCGGCTGGAATGTGGCCTGGGCCGACCCCGATGAGATCGAAAGCTTCGAGCGCGCGGTGACGCCGCACACCAAGGCGATCTTCATCGAGTCGATCGCCAACCCGGCCGGCAGCATCACCGATATCGAGGCGATCGCCGCCGTTGCGCGCAAGGCCGGCGTGCCGCTAATCGTCGACAACACGCTGGCCTCGCCCTATCTGATCAAGCCGATCGATCATGGCGCCGACATCGTCGTGCACTCCCTGACCAAGTTCCTCGGCGGTCACGGCAACTCGCTCGGCGGCATCATCGTCGACGCCGGCACCTTCGACTGGTCGAAGGACAACAAATATCCGATGCTGAGCGAGCCGCGCCCGGAATATCATGGCATCAGGCTCCAGGAGACCTTCGGCAATTTCGCCTTCGCGATCGCCTGCCGCGTGCTCGGCCTGCGCGACCTCGGCCCCGCACTGTCGCCGTTCAACGCCTTCATGATCCTGACCGGCATCGAGACGCTGCCGCTGCGCATGCAGAAGCACTGCGACAACGCCAAGGCGGTGGCGGAATTCCTCTCCACCCACCCCGCGGTCTCAGCGGTGAATTATGCCGGCCTGCCCGGCGACAGGTACAACGCGCTGCAGCGCAAATATTCGCCGAAGGGCGCCGGGGCGGTGTTCACCTTCAGCCTCAAGGGCGGCTACGACGCCGGCGTCAATCTGGTGTCGAACCTGAAGCTGTTCTCGCATCTCGCCAATGTCGGCGACACCCGCTCGCTGGTGATCCATCCGGCCTCCACCACCCACAGCCAACTCGACGACGCCGCCAAGGTGAGGTCGGGCGCGGCGCCCGAGGTGGTGCGGCTTTCGATCGGCATCGAGGACAAGGAAGACCTGATCGCCGACCTCGACCAGGCCCTGCGCGCCTGATCCCGCAATTGTTCCGGAGCGGTGCGCCGCATCGCTCCGGCAACTTTGCCCAAAGCGACCGGCCTCCCGTTAACGCTTAATACCGACGGGCCTCTCGTTAACGTTCAATCCGGCTTAAAGTGGCAGTGATAGGCTCCGGATGATTCGGGAGACCATTGATGCTGCGCTGGACATTGCCGCTCGCGATCGCATTGTTTGCGATCCCGCCTGCTGACGCCGCCGACGGCCCGGCCGTCGCCAAGAGCGCGACCGTCAAGGCCGCGCGCCAGCTGCCGGCGGGCCTGCCGCGGCAGCATTACGCCTACCGCACCACCATCACATCGCCGACCTATGTCCGACGCGGACGCCAGCTCGTGGTCGTCGAGCCCGTGGTGATCCCGCTCAATACCGAGCCGTATATCCCGTTCGTGCCCGGCGAACCGCTGCTGCCGGGGTCGTCGTCACTGCCCGGCTATTACGGCAACTGGCACTCCTACAACTATTTCGGCCCGTACTACGGCGGCGCCTATGTGACCTATTGGGACCGCCTGCCCTACGCCTGCGGCGTCTACGGCTACTGCTAGCGCGGACCGATCGCGTGGCCAGATCGCCGCAGAAATCCAGCGCACCGGCTTCGGGGAACGCGGTGACCGCCGATCTCGTCGCGGTGCTGGTCGCCGTCACCGAGGGCACGCCGAAGATCATGACCATCGCCGGCGGCTCCGCGCTGCCGAGCGGCCCGTTCGAGTTCACCCATCGCTCGCTGCAAACCGCGCTGCGGGCCTGGGTCGAAGCGCAGACCGGCCACCCGCTCGGCTATGTCGAGCAGCTCTACACCTTTGCCGACCGCGGCCGCTCCGGCGACACCAAGGTGCCGCACAGCGTCTCGATCAGCTATCTCGGCCTGACCCGCGAGGATCGTGTCGGCGAAGGCTTCGAGGCGCACTGGTCCGGCTGGTACGACTACTTCCCCTGGGAGGATCATCGCGCCGGCGCGCCGGCCTTCCTGGCCAAGACGATCGCGCCGAAGCTCAAAACGTGGGCGAAGGCGGCGCCGTCACCAACGCTGCAACGCGAGCGCTGGCAGCGCTGCGCCATCACCTTTGGCCTCGATGATCGCGACTGGAACGAGGAACTGGTGCTGCAGCGCTATGAGCTGCTCTACGAGGCCGCTCTGATCCCGGAAGCCGGGCGCGGGCATGGCCGCGAGGCGCCGGTCGTGCCGGGCAAGCCGATGACGGCGGATCACCGCCGCATTCTCGCGACCGGGATCGCGCGGCTGCGCGCCAAGATCAAATACCGTCCGGTGGTATTCGAGCTTATGCCGGCCGAGTTCACCCTGCTGCAACTGCAACGCAGTGTTGAGGCACTCGCAGGCCGGCTGGTCCACAAGCAGAACTTCCGCCGGCTGATCGAGCAGCAGGAACTCGTTGAAGAGACTGGCGCAATGGCCGCCGATACCGTCGGCCGGCCGGCCAAGCTATTCCGCTTCCGCCATGCCGTGCTGGCCGAGCGGGCCGTCGCTGGCACCAAGCTCCCGCTTTCGCGCACTTGACACGCCTTATGCTCAGGATAAGTATAAGCCATCTTATGCTCACGGAGAGTATAAATGGTTGCACTCGATACCGATCTGCTCACCCGCACCGCGCCGCTTTATGAGCGCGTCAAGCGCGTCATCCCGCCGTTCGAATGGGCCACATTCGCCGAGGACGTCGATGCGATCCTCACGCTGAAACGCCGCCGCAATGCGGTGGTGCTGGCGCACAATTATCAGACGCCAGAGATCTTCCACGGCGTTGCCGACATCGTCGGCGACAGCCTGTTGCTCGCGCGCGAAGCGACCAAGGTCGACGCCGATGTCATCGTGCTCGCGGGCGTGCATTTCATGGCCGAGACGGCGAAGCTGCTCAATCCGGCCAAGACCGTGCTGATCCCCGACCTCAAGGCCGGCTGCTCGCTGGCGGATTCCATCACGGCGCAGGACGTGCGGCTGATGCGGGCGCGCTACCCGGACGCACCGGTCGTCGCCTACGTCAACACCTCGACCGCGGTGAAGGCCGAATCCGACATCTGCTGCACGTCAGGCAATGCGCTGAAGGTGGTTGAATCGCTGGGCGCCGAGCGCGTCATCATGCTCCCTGATGAATATCTGGCGCAGAACATCGCCAAGCAAACCAGCAAGAAGATCATCGCCTGGAAGGGTCACTGCGAGGTGCACGAGCTGTTCACCGCCGATGACGTGCGTCAGCTCCGCGAGGATCATCCCGATATCACAATCCTGGCGCATCCGGAATGCCCGCCCGAGGTGGTCGCCGAAGCGGACTTTGCCGGGTCGACGGCTGCGATGCAGTCGTTCGTCGAGACCAAACGTCCGCCGCGCGTCGTGCTGCTGACGGAATGCTCGATGAGCGACAACATCGCCGCACTAAATCCCGGTGTCGACTTCGTCCGCCCCTGCAATCTCTGTCCGCACATGAAGCGGATCACGCTGAAGAACATCCGCCACGCGCTGGAGACCAACCAGCACGAGGTCACCATCGACCCGGCGATCGCCGATCGCGCGCGCAAGAGCGTCGAAAGGATGCTGGCGATATGAGCACCGATATCTCCGCTCTCAGCGGCCGCCCGGTAATCATCGGCGGCGGCGCCGCCGGGCTGATGACCGCGCTTCAGCTCGCGCCCGAGCCGGTCGTCCTGCTGTCGAAATCGCCGCTCGGCGCGGAGGCTTCCAGCATGTGGGCACAGGGCGGCCTTGCCGCGCCGGTCGGCGCCGATGACAGCCCTGCCCTGCATCTCGCCGATACGCTCGCGGCCGGCGCCGGCCTTTGCGACGCGGCCGCCGCGAGCCGGATAGTCCATGCCGCGCCCGCCGCCGTCGAACAGCTGGCGAGGCGAGGCGTCGCCTTCGACCGGCACGCCGACGGCAGCTGGCGCCTCGGGCTCGAGGCCGCACACCGCCGCAACCGCATCGTGCACGCCACCGGCGACGGCACCGGCCGGGAGATCATGCGCGCGCTGATCGCGGCGGTCCGACAGACGCCGTCGATCACGCTGCTGGAAGGCGTCGAGGCGCGCCGGCTGATCGTCGAGGACAATGCGGTCAGGGGCGTGCTTGCAGCCAGCCCAAGTGGCGCGTTGACGATCGCGACCAACCGCGTCGTGATCTCGACCGGCGGCATCGGCGGGCTGTTCGCCGACAGCACCAATCCCGGCGGATGTTTCGGCCAGGGGCTCGCGCTCGCCGCACATGCCGGCGCGAAACTGTCGGACATCGAGTTCGTCCAGTTTCATCCGACCGCGTTCGACGGGCCGTCGCGCCCGATGCCACTGTTGACCGAGGCGATCCGCGGCGACGGCGCGATCCTGATCGACGAGACCGGCCAGCGCTTCATGGCCGATCAGCCCGGCGCCGAGCTTGCGCCACGCGACATCGTCGCGCGCGCCGTGTGGCGCCACCGCGCCGCGGGGCATCGCACCTTCCTCGACGCGCGCCAACATCCGGGCGCGGAGTTTGCGCAGCGCTATCCCGTGATCAGCGCGTTCTGCAAGATGGCCGGCATCGATCCCGCCCATGATCCGATCCCGATCCGGCCGGCGGTTCACTACCACATGGGCGGCATCGCGGTTGACGGTTTTGGCCGCAGCACGGTGCAAGGCCTGTGGGCCTGCGGCGAGGCCGCGCGCACCGGGTTGCACGGCGCCAACCGCCTCGCCAGCAACTCGCTGATGGAAGCGATCGTCTGCGCGCGCTGGGTCGCCGAGAGCATCGAAAGCGTCAGCGCAGGCCCGCGGGCAATGCTGCGCGACGACGCCATGCCGCCGGCTTCCGATCCCTCCGCCGTGCGACCGATCCTCACCCAGGGGCTCGGCGTGCTGCGCGACCGCGACGGCATCGCGCGCGCGATCCGTAGCCTCTATCCGCTCGCGCGCGGCCAGAGTGGAGCATCCGACGCAGCGCTGGTCGGATTGATGATCGCGGTTGCCGCGATCAGGCGTGAGGAGAGCCGCGGCGGTCATTTCCGAACCGATTTCCCGCACACCGCCCTGTCTGCGGCGCCCTCTTCCCTCACCCGTGCGGAAGCGCTCGCCGCCGCGCACGACATCGTTGAATCCGAGCTACCAGCCAGGAGTGCCCGCTCATGACCCTCAATCCCCTGTTGCCGCTTCTATACGAACCGATCGTGCAGACCGCCTTGCGCGAGGACCTCGGCCGCGCCGGCGACATTACGGCGGACGCGATCGTGCCGGCCGGCCAGCAGGCCCGGCTGGTGATGCGGGCGCGGCAGCCCGGCGTGGTCGCTGGGCTCGATGTTGCGCGGTCAGTCTTCCAGACGGTGTCGCCGGCCATCGAGCTGCACGCCGAGCGGCCCGACGGCAGCGCGGTCGAGCCCGACCAGGTGATTGCGATCATCGACGGCCCGGCGCGCAGCCTGCTCACCGCGGAGCGCACCGCGCTCAACTTCCTCTGCCATCTCAGCGGCGTCGCGACCGCAACCGCCACGCTCGTCAAGGCCGTTGCCGGCACCCGCGCGCAGATTGTTTGCATCCGCAAGACCACGCCGGGACTACGGGCACTGGAGAAATATGCGGTGCGCGCCGGCGGCGGCCGCAATCACCGCTTCGGGCTCGACGACGCCATGCTGATCAAGGACAACCACATCGCGCTCGCCGGCGGCATCCGCACCGCGATCGAACGCGCCAAGGCCAATGCCGGCCATCTGGTCAAGATCGAGGTCGAGGTCGACACGCTGTCGCAGCTCGAGGAGGCGCTGGCGCTGGGCGTCGACGCTGTCCTGCTCGACAACATGACGACCGAGCAGCTCACCCAGGCGGTGGCGATGGCGCGCGGCAAGGCGATCACCGAGGCCTCGGGCCGCATCACGGCGGCGACCGCGGCAGCGATTGCCGCCACCGGCGTCGATTTGATCTCGGTCGGCTGGGTCACCCACAGCTCGGCCGCGCTCGATATCGGGCTCGACTATCTGTCCTGATCGATCAAAGAGGTTGATGGATCAACAGGGTTGATGGATCAACCGGGCTGGCCGACCGGAACGAGGGTCGGCTGGTCCCGTTCGGTCCGGCGCGCCGCGAAGCGCTCGACCTGCAGCACGGCGAGCGTCAGCACGACGATTGCGACCGCCTGGTGCGTCAGCGCCAGATCGATCGGCACCTGATGCAGCAGCGTCAGGATGCCTAGCGTCGCCTGCAAGGTGATCGCGGCCACCAGCCACCAGGCGCCGGCAATGACCGCGCCGCCGGCGCGCGCGCGCATGGCATCGATCGCATGCGCGATCGCCAGCGCGAACAGCAGATAGGCGGTCATGCGATGTTCGAACTGCACCGTCAGCGTGTTGTCGAACAGATTGCGCCACCACGGCGTCTCGAACCAAAGCCGGTCAGCCGACGGAATGAAGCCGCCGTCGATGTCGGGCCAGGTATTATAAACCCTGCCCGCGCGCAGCCCCGCGACCAGCGCGCCGAAATAGAGCTGCACGAAGGTCAGCACGAGCATCACCGCGCTCGTGATCTTCAGCCTGAGCGGCGCGATCACGGAAGGACGGTCCGTCAGGCGCCGCAGCGTCCAGACGATCGCCGCGAAGATCAGGAGCGCCAGCACCAGGTGGGTCGCCAGCCGATACTGCGACACCTCGACGCGTTCCGAGAGGCCGGACGCGACCATCCACCAGCCGACGCCGCCCTGCAGCGCGCCGAGGCCGAAAATCACCCAGAGCCGCCGGCCGAGCTCGCCGCTCACCGCGCCGCGCCACAGGAAATACAGGAACGGCAGCAGATAGGCCGCGCCGATCACGCGGCCAAGCAGCCGGTGGCTCCACTCCCACCAGAAGATCGTCTTGAAGTCCGCGAGCGTCATCCCGGCGTTGAGCTCGCGATATTGCGGGATCCTCTTGTAGCCCTCGAAGGCCTGGGTCCACTGCGCCTCGGTCAGCGGCGGCAGCGTGCCGGTCACCGGTTTCCATTCGACGATCGACAGGCCGGACTCGGTCAGCCGCGTGGCGCCGCCGACCAGCACCATCAGCGCGATCAGGGCGGCGACCGCGACGAGCCATACCCTGACGGCGCGGAGCTGCGATGTCTTTGCGGAAATACCGGCCATTTCGCCCTGACTTGATTGGATTTTCGGGCCCCTTATAGTCCGCCGCGCCCGCAGCGCAAGATCACGAGTTACCCATATCAGCCATGGCCATACGCACCCGCAAATTGCTCGGAACCATTTTCCTGCTCATCTTGGTGGTGGTGTGGTCGCTGCTCGGCATGACGGTCGCGCAGACGCCGTGGCTCGCCAATTCCGGATTGTTGCAGGCGATCTTCTACGTCGTCGCGGGCCTCGGCTGGGTGCTGCCGGCGATGCCGATCGTCGCCTGGATGTCGCGGCCCGATCGCGCCTAAGTAACGTTCTGATCGCGCGCGCTGCGCGTCGGCCGCACCGGCGCGAACATCACGCCCGACAGCAGCACCCGCATCATCCGCAGCGAGCGCACCCGGCCGTCCCATGCGATCCGCGGCAGCGCGTGCAGATTGGTGCGGCCCTGCGCCTCGACAACCCCGGAGATGGTCGACACCGCGCTGGCAAAGCCGGCCTCCTCGGCCATCACGACATGCGGACGGCCGAACGCTTCGCGGTCCCCGAACGGGAATGCGAAATGCCTGACCTGCCGCCGCAGCGCGCTCTCGGCCACCGCCTTGCCCATCGCCATTTCGCGCTGCGCGTCGGCATCCCTGAGGCTCGACAGCGCCGGATAGTTCACGGTCGCACTGCCGAACGTCACGTTCGGATCGGCGCCAAGCTTCGCCAGATCCTGCCAGTCGAGTGACGCATGGCGTGACAATTGGGCCGCGTCGACCGAATAGCGCCTTGCGAGATCATTGAGCGCGTAGGACAGGTCCGACGGCGGCAGCTTGCGCAGCCAGCCGGACAGGAAATCGAACAGCTCGTATTTGTCCGACGGCGTCGAGATCGCAAAGTGCTGCTCCCTGCCGTCGACCATCATGCCGATGCGGCTCTCGCGGGCGATGATGTCCTCGAGCGCCAGCCACCACGCGACGCCCACGCCGTCCGGGAAAGCCGTCGGCAAATACAGGGTGAAGGGGACGCCGTGCCTGGCGAGCACCGGCCAGGCATGGGTGACGATGTCCTTGCTGGCGCCGTCAAAGGTCAGGCAGGCAAAGCGCCGGCGCTCCGGCAAGGTCACCGCGCGGCGGCAAGCCTCGTCGATCCCGACGATGTCATACCGCCAGCGCTTCAGCGCGCGGATCGTGCGATCGAGGAATGCCGGCGTGATCTCCTGGGACTTCAGCGGCTGAAACCGGCCGCGTCGCGCGGGACGAACGCGGACGAACCGCAGGATCACCCCGGCGCCGCCGCTCTCGCGTTCCCGCAGCCTGAACGCGCCACTGAAATACGCGAGCTCCATTCGGGCCCGTCGTAAAATCCCGCTGTCCGGCGCCAAGGTCCTCTACCCGTCCCTGCCTGGCGGTTCCCGCACGCCGCCGCGGCATTGTTCTTACTCTTTGTTGACATTTCCCTGCGAAGGTCGGCCCCAGCCGAGAACTGTAAATTAATACCTAAAAATTTCGAGTTCCGAGATGACCATGGCGGCGGCAATCGAAGGCCAGACGGCTGAGGCGCGAGCGTGGCCGAACGCAATCCGCGTCGCCGGCGTCGACATCTTTCATGACCTCACCGCGGCCGAGGCCACCTGGCGCGGCTTCGAGACATCGCAGCACAGCTACACGCCCTATCAGCGGTTCGATTTCCTCGCCGCTTGGCAGCGCCAGGTCGGCGAGCGCGAGGGCCTGCGGCCCTTCATCGTCGTCGCGCATGACAGCGAACGCCGGCCGCTGCTGCTGCTGCCGCTCGCAATCGAGTCCCGCCTCGGCGCGAACTGCGCGAGCTTCATGGGCGGCAAGCATACGACCTTCAACATGGCGCTGTGCGCGAAGGATTTCGCCGCCAACGCGACGGAAGCCGACATCGCGGCTCTGATCGGATCGATCGCCGAACGCTCCCGCGCCGATGCGCTCGTGCTCTGCCAGCAGCCGCTACGCTGGCAGGACCTCCCGAATCCGCTGGCGCTGCTGCCGCATCAGCCTTCGGTCAACGACTGCCCGGTGCTGGCGATCGAGCCCGGCGCGGCACCGGCGACGCTGGTCAGCAACTCGTTCCGCCGCCGCCTCAAGGGCAAGGAGCGCAAGCTGCAGGCGCTGCCCGGTTACCGCTATTACGTCGCGAGCGAGAGCGCCGATGTCTGCCGCCTGCTCGACTGGTTCTTCCGCGTCAAGCCGCAGCGCATGGCCGAGCAGAAGCTGCCGAATGTGTTCGCCGAGCCGGGTATCGAGCAATTTGTTCGTGCCGGCTGCCTCGCGCCGCGCGCCGACGGCAACGGCTATGCGATCGACATCCACGCGCTGGAGTGCGACGAGGAAGTGATCGCGATCTTCGCCGGCGTGTCCGACGGTCATCGCTTTTCGATGATGTTCAACACCTACACGATGTCGGCCAATTCCAAGTTCAGTCCCGGCCTGATCCTGATGCGCGATATCATCGATCGCCATGCCGGCCTGAACTACCGCGCCCTGGATCTCGGCATCGGCTCGGACGAGTACAAGCGGCTGTTCTGCAAGGACGATGAAGCCGTCGTCGACAGCTTCGTTCCGCTCAGCCTGCGCGGCAAGCCGGCGGCCAGCGCGCTGTCGGCCATCAATCGCGCCAAGCGCGCCGTGAAGCAAAATCCGGCGCTGTTCGAGATTGCGCAGAACCTGCGCAGCATGTTCCGCTGAGCACTCAGCTCGCCGCGTCGCCCTGCTCTGCGCCGCCATTCGGTACGCCGAGCCGCTTCATCGCGTCGAAGAGCAGTGCCGCGGCTGGTGACAGCGCACGCTTGCGCAGCTTGATCAGGCCGTAATTCTCCAACAACAGCCTGTCGCGCAGGCGCAGCACCTTGAACCGCTGCGGATCGACCAGATCGAACACCAGCATGGGGACCGGCACGATCGCGTCGATGCCCGCGGCAATTCCGACCGAGGCGAAAAACGACTCGGTGTTGATGACCCGGCGCGGCGGCGTCACGCCGCGGCTCATGAACAGCCTCTCGAGCGCCTGGCGCATGAAGGATTCGCGCGGCTGGCAGATCCATTGCTGGTCGGCCATGTCCTCCAGTTCGACCGTCTCGCGGCCGGCCAACGGATGCTCCGCACGGACGAGCAGCACCGCCTCCTCCGCGCCGATCTCATAGTAGTCGAATTGCCGGGGATCGATGCCGGCCGGAATCCTGGCGACGACGAAATCAAACTCGAGCGCCAGCAGTCGCGTGATCAATGGCGGGCTGGTGCTGACATCGAGCGAGATGTTCACCCGATTCAGCTTCTCGCCGAGATACTGGATGACGTCAACGACGAGGTCGATGCTCGGCTTGGCGACTGTTCCGACGGAGACGGTGCCGAGCTCACCGGATTTGTAGCCCGCGAACTCGTCGGTGACCTGGTCGAGATCGGCCAGCACGCTCTTGCCGCCACGGATCAGGATCGATCCATAGGCGGTCGGTTCAACGCCGCGCGCCGTGCGCTCGAACAAGGGAACCCGCGCCAGCGCCTCGATTTCGGCGAGCATCTTCGATGCAGCGGATTGGGTGATGTTCAACCGCTCGGCGGCGAGCTGCAACTTGCGCTCATTGTCGAGAGCGACCAGCAGGCGCAGCTGGCGCAGTTTCAGATTATTGATCACGGCCCGCCACCATCCTGCCCGGCAGGAGCCTGTTCCGTTCCGATTAAACCGGAACAGGGCTCCAGATTCCGCTTTGAGGCGTTTTCTTGACGCGAACGAGCAGCCACTTCGCTGGAAAACGCTCCAGGGTTCCCGCGTTTATACCGCGGTGCATCATGACAGTTTCGCCGTGGCTCCATTCCCAAATGCCATTAGTCACGCGGCAGTCGATTACACAACAATGAAGAAGACTTGCAAGAGCAACGCAACGAACCGCTGCGGGTGCGCCAGATGCCGCCCCGAACAGCGCAGTGACCGTCTGCCGAATCGAAAAACAGGAAGGGATGGGAACGATGAGCGACGATGTCGAGAAGCGCGCGATCGGAAAGATGATGCGGCGGCTGATTCCGTTTCTCATCCTGTGTTACTTCGTGGCCTATCTCGATCGCGTCAATGTCGGCTTCGCCAAGCTGCACATGAACGCGGCGCTCGGCCTCAGCGAGGCCGCCTACGGGCTCGGCGCCGGTCTGTTCTTCATCGGCTACTTCTTCTTCGAGGTGCCCTCCAACATCCTTCTGGAGCGGTTCGGTGCTCGGCGCTGGATCGCCCGCATCATGATCAGCTGGGGCATCGTCTCGGCCGCATTTGCCTTCATCCCGCAGATGTCCGCGGCGAGCGGCCTGTCGAGCGAGTGGATCTTCTACTCCCTGCGCCTCCTGCTCGGCGCCTGCGAAGCCGGCTTCTTCCCCGGCATCATCTTCTATCTGACGCTCTGGTTCCCGTCGGTGTATCGCGCGCGCGTCATCAGCCTGTTCATGCTGGCGATCCCGATCTCGAGCATCATCGGGGCACCGATCTCGGGATTGCTGCTCAACCTGTCGGGCGCCGGCCTGACCGGATGGCAGTGGCTGTTCGTTTGCGAGGCATTGCCGTCGGTCCTGGTCGGCTTCGCTGTCCTGACCTTCCTTCCCGACTTTCCGCGCCAGGCGAGCTGGCTGCAACCCGACGAGATCAAGTGGATCCAGACCACGCTTGAACGCGAGCGGCAGCAAACCGAGGCCGTGGAGCATATTTCCGTTCTGCAGTCCCTCACCGACTCGCGGGTCCTTGCCTGTGCCTTCGTGTATTTCTGCCTCAACGCGGCGAGCTACGGCGTCGCCTTCTTCCTGCCCACCATCATCAAGGCGTTTGGCGTCACCGACACCCAGACCGGCTTGATCGCGGCCCTGCCCTTCGTCTTCGGCGCGGTCGGCATGGTGCTGCTCGGCCGCCATTCCGACAAGACCGGCGAGCGGCGTTACCATGTCGCTGGCGCACTGACGCTCGCCGCCGTCGGCATCGGCCTTGCCGGGCTGATGTCGAATCCGGTGCTGATCGTCGCCCTGCTCTGCCTTGCGCAGATCGGCGTGTCGGCGGTGCCGCCGATGTTCTGGCCGATGCCGGCCGGCATCCTGACCGGCGCCTCGGCGGCGGCAGGCATTGCCGCGATCAACTCGCTGGGCAACCTGTCAGGCTTCGCCGGCCCGTTCGCCGTCGGCTACCTGAAGGACCTGACCGGCAGCTTCACGGCGGGGCTGCTGCTGCTCGCCGTGATGGGACTGATCGGCGCGCTCGTCACGATCAGGCTGCGGATCGATCCGGTGCTCGAGCGAACCGCGCGCGAGCCGATGATGGCGCACTAGGCATCGGGCGCCCGCACCGGAAGGGAACGGCGCTCGTAATGCCCGTCACTTGCCAGCGGCCGCCTTGCTTGCGGCCGCCTTGGCGACCTCGCGGATGCAGGCGATGAATATCTCGGCGGTCGGGCCCAAGGTGCGGCCTTTCAACGTGACGATCGCGGCCGAGACGGCGGCCGCGCGCGGAAGCTGAACCGGAAGCACCTTCAGGCCGAGATCGCCGCCGGCAAACCGCGCGACCGAGCCCGGCAGCACGGTGATGAAGCGGCCGGCCGCGGCGAGCCGGCAGCACAAATGAAGCGACAGCGTCGTGATCGGTGCGCTTGGCATCCGCATTCCGGTTTCGCAAAACATCTCCGCCACCGCGGAGCCCGGAAAGGTGTCCGGCGGAGGCAACACCCAGCGCTCGTCTGCGAGGTCGGCCAATTCAAGCCTGGATGCGCGCGCCCATTTGCTTCGCCTTCCCGCGACCACGACGCGCCGATCATCGAGCAAGGGCTCGACCGCCAGGTCCGTCTCGTCAAACGGCGTCGGCGTCCATCCAAGCAACAGATCGATGTTGCGCTCGCGCAGTTCGCGGTAACGCAGATCGCTGAGAACGGTCTGCGCGACATTGATGCGGATGCCGGGATGCTGCTGCGTGAAGCGGTCGATCGCCACCGGAAGCATGCCCGCTGCGATGCTCTCCGTACTGCCGATGCGCAACTCTCCGATGCTCGGATCAGCCAGAAACTCGAGTTCCTGCAAGCCCTGGGTAAGCTCGTCGAAGATCGAGACCCCGCGTCGCACCAGAGCATGGCCATAGGCCGTCAGTTCGATGCCGTTACGGCAACGATCGAACAGCCGAAGTCCGAGCGCGTGCTCCATGTCGCTGACCGCCCGCGAGATGGCCGGCTGCGACACCGCGAGCTCCGCGGCAGCCTTCGCCATGCTGCCGCGCTGCGCGATGACGAGCAGGATGTGCAGGTCGCGCAGCTTGATCCGGCGTCGGGCACGCTCGATGTCCTGCATCAGCGAACCTTACCAAAACGGTTATGGACGCCTCAGACACTAGCATTGGACGTTTATCCCCGCCTCACGCATCCTCCGCGTGCGATGACGCAGATCGTCGCGCCCCGGACGGCGCGGCTCGACGACCATGGAGGCATGCATGTTGACCCGTCGCGACGTCCTGACCGCGTCAGCGGCCGGTGCCGCGCTCGCCGCCGCGGGCCTGGTCCGGCCAGTCGCCGCGCAGCCCCGCCTGAAGACCGCCCATATCCTGACCGGCTACACACCCGGATTGCCGGACGCCGTCGCAAGGCTCATTGCCGGGCAGATGAAGGATTATGCCGACACCATCGTCGTCGAGACCCGGCCCGGCGCGAGCGGCCGGATTGCGATCGAGGCCGTGAAGAACGCCGAGGCCGATGGATCGGTCATGCTGCTCGCGCCGCTTGGGTTCATCGCGCTGTTTCCGCACACCTACAAATCGCTCGCATACGCACCGCAGGACTTCACGCCGGTATCGACCGTCGGCTCATTCGCGACGCTGCTGGCGGTCGGCCCGAAAGTCCCGAACGACGTCAGGAGCCTCGCCGATTTCGTCGCCTGGTGCCGCACCAACCCGACGCAGGCGACCTACGGCACACCGGGCGTCGGCACCACGCTGCATTTCATCGGTGCGATGCTCGGCCGGACCGCGGGCTTCGACTATCTCCACGTGCCCTATCAAGGCAGAGGGGCGGTCCAGGATCTCCTCAAGGGCGAGATCGCGTCGGCGGTGATGCCGATCGACAGCCTGCTGGGCCAGGTCCAGTCCGGACAGCTTCGCGCTCTTGCGACGACCGGTCCCAGCCGTCTCAAATCTCTCCCCGATGTGCCGACGGTGGCGGAAGCCGGTTACCCCGCGCTCCAGGACGTGACCTGGTTCGGCATCTTCCTGCCCGCAAAGACCCCTCCCGCAATCGTCGCGCAACTCAACAGCGCGATCCAGGCGTCACTGCGCACCGAGGAGGTCAAGTCCGGCATGGCCAAACTGTCGGTCGACGTCGACGCAGTCGCGATGAATGACTTTGCCCGACTGCTCGCCACCGAATCCGATCGCTGGAAAGGGATCGTGCGGGCGACCGGGTTTACCCCGACGGGCTGACGGTGGCGCTCAGGCGGCCACCACCCGCGGGCCCCTCGCGACCGCTTCCGACGCCGCGCAGGGTTTGCTCAGCATCGTCACTTCGGCGAAGCCGACCGCCCTGAGTTGCTCGACCATCGAGCGGCGGGCATCCTGCGCCATGGCGGCGTCGGGCACGACGACCGCCTGCGCCTTCGCGGTCAGCAGTTCGGCCGGCAGGTCGACGGCCGAACCGGCGTCGAGCAGCACGTGATCGTAGACCCTGAGCAGCGCGTCAATCGCAAGTGCGAGCCGCGGCGACTGCAGATGCGAGCGATCGAAGCCCGGACGCCCGGCGCTGACGATCTGAACACGCGACTGCCGATCCTTGGTGATGATCTGCGCGAAGGTCGCCTCGCCCTGCATCAGTTCGGCAAGGCCGGGCGCCGCGGGATCGACGGTCGCTGCCGTCAGCACCGGCGAGGACGCGACGAGATCGACGACGACGACCTTGGCCTGGCGCGCCATCAGACGCGCCAGCGTCAGGGCGGTCAGCGTAACGCTCTCAGCCGCGGCCGGGCCGAGCACGGTGACCTTGTGGGCGGCGGGACCGGCGGCGACGAGGCGCTCGGCGAGCTCGTCGATCTCGTCGACCGTCAGGGTGGACGCAGGCTGCGGCTCGCTGGGCGCAGGTTCATAGGCAGCCGCAGGCTCCGGCGGCAGTTCGGGCTCCACCGCCGGCCTCGGCGCGACCGGCGATGCGAGCGCGGGTTCCGGCGGCAGGGCCTGCGCGGGCTGGTCGGCCGTTGCGGCATCCATGACCGGCTCGCGGCGCCTGATCACGGCGGCCGCCGGCGCGAAGGCGCGGCCAACCGCACCGGGCGCGGAGATGCGCAGCAGCTCGCCGGTAATGATGATGCCGGACGACAGCAGCAGCGTCGCCAGCGTCGCGATCAGCACGATCGGCAGCTTCTTCGGATAGGCCGGCGTATTCGAAACCGAGGCGCGCGAGATGATACGACCGTCGGTCGGCGCGGCCTCGATGTTCTCGCGCGCCGTCGCCTCGCGATACTTGGCGAGATAGGCCTCCAGCAGGTCGCGCTGCGCCTTGGCCTCACGCTCCAACCCGCGCAGCTGCACGTCCTGGCTATTGCTCGACGATGCCTGCTTCTTCGACTGGTCCAGGCTCGCCTGCAGCGCCATGACACGGCCATCGGCGACGCGGGCGTCATTGTCCAGCGAGCGCGAAACCTTGCCGGCTTCCTCGCGCAATTGCCGGTCGAGATCGGCGATCTGCGCCTTCAATTCCTTGATGCGCGGATGGTTGTCGAGCAGCGTCGACGACTGCTCGGCGAGCTGCGCGCGCAGCGTGCCGCGCTGTTCGGCGAGCCGGCGGATCAGCTCGGAGTTGAGCACCTCCGACGCCTCGATCGGCTTGCCGCCCTGAAGCATCTCGCGGATCAGCCGCGCCTTGGTCTCGGCATCCGCCTTCAGCGCGCGGGCATTGTTGAGCTGCGTGTTCAGCTCACCCATCTGCTGGTTCGACAGCGGGATGTTGTTGGTGCCGACGAACAGGCTCGACTTCGAGCGGAATTCCTCGACGCGCGAATCCGCGTCCGCGACCTTGGTGCGCAGCTTGTCGATCTCGCCGAGCAGCCAGGCGCTGGCGGATTTGGCCTGGTCCTGCCGCGCGGCCTGCTGCAGCACGAGATAGCCGTCCGCGATCGAGTTGGCGACGCGCGCCGCAAGCTCGGGATCCTCGGACTGGAACTCGATCACCATGACGCGCGACTTGTCGACCGCAAAAGCCTGGAAGCGCTCGTAATAGGAATCAAGTACCCGCTCTTCCGGCGTCAGGCTGAACGGGTCACGGCCGATGCCGAACAGCGCCAGCAGCGACTTCAGCGGCGAAAAGCCCCGCAATACCGGATCGAACTCCGGACGCTCGGCCAGCTTGTTCTTCTTGATGATGTCGCGCGCCAGATCGCGCGACAGCAACAGCTGCACCTGGCTCGTCACCGCCTCGGCGTCGAGCGAGGTACGCTCGAGGTCGCGCTCGCCGTTCGGACGCAGGAAGGCGTTCTCGCGATTGTCGATCAGGATTCGCGCTTCCGACTTGTAGCGCGGCGTCACGACATTGACCGCGGCAAGCGACAGCGCAAATACGAGCACGGTCGGCACGATGATCCAGCCGCGCTTGCGTGCCAGCGCGCGGCCGAGCACGTGCAGGTCGAGATCGGCCGCCTCCGCTGGACGCGCCGGCTTGTCAGGAGCAGGCTTGTCAGAAGCAGGCTTATCAGGCGCAGGCTTGGGCGCAGCCGCCTTCACGACAGCGTCGTCGGCGACGGGCGCAGACTTCGGCAACGCCCGTTGCACGACGGCCTTATCCTTGCCTCTACGCCAGAATGCAAAACGCATAACGAACTCCCGCGGACGCCGCGACTCCATCGCAATGGGGCGATTACAGTCCATTAAGGTTGCCGCTGGGTTAATCGGTGGGGTTGACGGGCATCGCGGCCACCACCCACCCCGTCATTCTTTGTTAACCACGAGTGCCGTTAATCGAGGCCGATATTGTCGCGGGATTCCTCATATGCGCGATCTGCGCGCTCCCCTTATTTGCCTGGTCGCTGCGCTCGCGCTGTCGGGCTGCATGGGCCGGACGTCGCCGGTCGCCGGCGACCCCGGCCTCGATTCGATGGCGTATGCTGCGCCCGTGGCCTATGCCGAGCCCGCGCGGACGCGCGAAGGCTACAATCTCGGCCCCGGCGACAGGCTCCGGGTCGTGGTCTATGGCCAGGAAGGGCTCACCAACGCCTATGCGATCGACGCCGCCGGCGCGATCACCATGCCGCTGATCGGCTCGGTGCCGGCGCGCGGCCGCACCCCTGCCCGGCTTGCCGCCGAGATCACCGCACGGCTGCGCAACGGCTTCATCCGCGAGCCGTCCGTGGCGGTCGAGATCGAGGCCTACCGGCCGTTCTTCATCCTCGGCGAAGTCCAGGCCCCCGGCCAATATCCCTATGTGCCCAACATGACGATCGAAAGCGCGGTTGCAATCGCCGGCGGCTTCTCGCCGCGCGCCAGGCGCGACGAGGTCACCCTCACCCACACCGATGCATCCGGCGCGGGCCGCTTCGTCGCTCCGCTGGGCACGCCGATCGGCCCCGGCGACACCGTGTTCGTCGGCGAGCGCTGGTTCTGATCGATGGCGCGGGATCAAAATCAGCAACCGCCGCTCCGCATCCTGCATGTCGTCCGTGCCCCGGTCGGCGGCATCATTCGTCATATCCTCGATGTCGCCAACGGCCAGATCGAACGCGGCCATCATGTCGGAATCGTCGCCGACAGCCTGACCGGCGGCGCGCGGGCCGACGCGGCGCTTGCCGAGATCGAGCCGCGGCTCAAGCTCGGCGTCCGCCGGGTGGCGATACGCCGCGAGCCGCGCTTCGCCGACTTCATGGTCTGGGCCCACATCGCCGGCCTGATCCGCAAACTGAAGCCCGATGTCGTGCACGGCCATGGCGCCAAGGCCGGCGCCTATGTCCGGCTGCGGCGGCGCTCGAGCAAGGTGATCCGGGTCTACACGCCGCATGGCGGCTCGCTGCACTACCCGCTCGACACCTGGAAGGGCCGCTTCTACAGCCAGCTCGAGCGCACCCTGATGAACAGCACCGACCTGTTCCTGTTCGAGAGCGCGTTTGCCCGCGACACCTATCAGCGCACCGTCGGCAAGCCGGCGGGCCTCGTGCGCTGCGTGTTCAACGGCGTCACCGCGGAGGAATTCGAACCGGTCCCCCGCGCCGATGATGCCACCGATGTGGCCTATGTCGGCGAGTTCCGCCGCATCAAGGGCGCCGATCTCCTGATCGACGCGGTGGCGAAGCTGCGCGCCGAGGGGAAACCGGTGACGCTGACGCTCGGCGGTGACGGCGAGGAATTCGAACGCCTCAAGGAGCAGGTGAAGCGGCTATCGCTCGGTGAGGCCGTCCGCTTCATCGGTCACGTCAAGGCGCGCTACGGTTTCTCCAAGGGCCGACTGCTGGTGGTGCCCTCGCGCGGCGATTCGATGCCCTATGTGGTGATCGAGGCCGCAGCCGCCGGCGTTCCGATGATCGCCGCCGATGTCGGCGGCATCCCCGAGATCTTCGATACCCACACCGACGCGCTGTTCGCGCCGAGCAATGCCGGGGCGATGGCCGACGCGATCAAGACCGCACTGGACAATCCCGCCGCGACCGCGGCGCGCGCCGCCAGACTGCGTGAGCGGATTTCGGAACATTTCTCGCAGGACGCGATGGTCGAGGGTGTGCTGGCCGGCTATCGCGACGCATTTGCCAAACGTTAACCACTTCTTGCACACGTAACCGTTTCTTCCGATTTGTCCCCTTAAGTCACGTCCGGGGGAATTTCGTGCTGCGCGCGGATGCCCGTCTGCATGCGCAGGAATGGACGTGGACTCGTGGAACCGTTTAACGCACGCTCGATGCTGGATGCCGCTGCGTCTGCGACGGCCGCTCAGCCGCAGATCGAACGGCGCCGGCGCCTCTCGCCGGCCGCGCTCGCCGTTACCAACCAGAAGGTTCGCGGCGCCTACTCGCCGGTCGTGATCGCCGGCGTGGTTCGCCTCGCCGACTTCGTGCTGCTCAGCCTGGTCGGCGTCGGGCTTTATTTCGCTTATGTCAGGCCGCTCGCCGGCGGGGGCATTCACTGGGGATACATCGCATCGATCCTCGGCATGGCGGCTGCCGCCGTGGTCTGCTTCCAGGCCGCCGATATCTACCAGGTGCAGATCTTCCGCGGCCAGCTTCGCCAGATGACGCGCATGATCTCGTCATGGGCCGTCGTGTTCCTGCTGTTCATCGGCATCTCCTTCCTGGTCAAGCTCGGCGGCGAGGTCTCGCGAGTCTGGCTGTCGTCGTTCTTCTGCGTCGGCCTTGCGGTCCTGATCGCCGAACGGCTGCTGCTGCGATCGATGGTGCGCGCCTGGGCGCATGACGGCCGGCTCGACCGCCGCACCATCATCGTCGGAGCCGACCATAACGGCGAGCAGCTGATCGAGGCGCTGAACGCCGAGGATGATTCCGACATCCATTTGCTCGGCGTGTTCGACGACCGCAATGACGATCGCGCCACCAATACCTGCGCCGGCTCACCGAAACTCGGCAAGATCGATGACATCGTCGAATTCGCCCGCCGCACCCGCGTCGACCTCGTGCTGTTCGCGCTGCCGATCTCGGCGGAGACCCGCATCCTGGAAATGCTGAAGAAGCTCTGGGTGCTGCCGGTCGACATCCGCCTGTCAGCCCATACCAACAAGCTGCGCTTCCACCCCCGTTCCTATTCCTATATCGGCAAGGTGCCGACGCTCGATATGTTCGAGGCGCCGATCACCGACTGGGATCTGGTGCTGAAGTGGCTGTTCGACCGCGTGGTCGGCGGCATGGCCCTGCTTGCCGCGCTGCCGGTGTTGGGACTGGTGGCGCTCGCGGTGAAACTCGACAGCCCCGGCCCGGTGCTGTTTCGCCAGAAGCGCTTCGGCTTCAACAATGAGCGGATCGACGTCTACAAATTCCGCTCGCTCTACCATCACCAGGCCGATCCCACCGCCTCCAAGGTGGTGACCAAGAACGATCCGCGCGTCACCCGCGTCGGCCGCTTTATCCGCAAGACCTCGCTCGACGAATTGCCGCAACTGTTCAACGTCGTGCTGAAAGGCAATCTCTCGCTGGTCGGCCCGCGTCCACACGCCGTGCAGAGCAAACTGGAGAACCGCCTGTTCGACGAGGCGGTCGACGGCTACTTCGCCCGCCACCGCGTCAAGCCCGGCATCACCGGCTGGGCGCAGATCAACGGCTGGCGCGGCGAGGTCGACACCGACGAGAAGATCCAGAAGCGCGTCGAATACGACCTCTACTACATCGAAAACTGGTCGGTGCTGTTCGACCTCTACATCCTGCTCAAGACCCCGTTCTCGCTGCTGACCAAGAGCGAGAACGCGTACTGAGAACCAACCTACTGTCGTCATTGCGAGCGCAGCGAAGCAATCCAGTTCGCAATTCGGGGATAGGTGGATTGCTTCGTCGCTTCGCTCCTCGCAATGACGAAGCATCTGTTGCGTGTTTTGTACCAAGTTGCGTGAGTATCCGATGGCCTATGCGGCGGCAGCCGGGACGTCCCATTCGCTGACATCAGCACCAACGGGCGTGCTGGCGCTGCAGCGGGCGCTGGTGTGGCTGGCCGGCGCGTCCGGCGCCATCGTGTTCATCGAGCCGAGCCCGTATGAGCTCGTCACGCTGACCGCCTGCGTGCTGTTCTTCGCCACGGGACTGCGCATGCGGCTCGTGTTCATGCCGCTGCTGTTCACATTGATCGTGCTCAATGTCGGCTACAGCATCGGCGCGATACCGTTCCTCGACAAGCCGGAGGTGGTGAACTGGGTGCTCACCTCCTGGTACATGGCCGTCACCGTCATCTTCTTCGCGATGGTGATGTCGGAGGACACCGAAGCTCGCCTCGACATGCTGCGCCGCGGCCTGATCGTCGGCGCGATGATCGCCTCGCTCGCGGGCATCGCCGGCTACTTCCGTCTGGTGCCCGGCGGCTACGATCTGCTGACGCTGTACGATCGCGCCCGCGGCACCTTCAAGGATCCGAACGTGCTCGGCGCCTTCCTGATCCTGCCGGCGCTGTTCACGCTGCAGAGCGTCGTCTCCGACCGCTTCGGCAAGGCGTTCCGCAACGCGATCGCCTTCGGCATCATCTCGCTCGCGATCCTGCTGTCGTTCTCGCGCGCCGCCTGGGGCGGCCTCGTGATCACCGCGGCCTTCATGCTGGCGCTGATGGTGTTCACCAGCCGCTCGCAGGCGCAGCGCTCACGCATCATCGTGATGACCTTGATCGCCGCGATCCTGGCCGTGGCGCTGATCGCGGTGCTGCTCTCGATCGGCTCGGTCGCCGACATGTTCAAGCAGCGCGCGAGCTTCGACCAGAGCTACGACGAAGGCCGCTTCGGCCGGTTCGGCCGCCACATCCTCGGCGCCCAGATGGCGCTGGAGCTGCCGTTCGGCATCGGGCCGCTGCAATTCCACACCTACTTCCCCGAGGACACCCACAATTCCTATCTCAACGCCTTCATGTCGGGCGGCTGGATCTCCGGCATCTGCTATCCGGCGCTGGTGTTCGTCACCGCGATTATCGGCTTCCGCTACATCTATCTGCGGGTGCCGTGGCAGCGCGACTATCTCGCGGTCTTCTCGGCGTTCCTCGGCTTCGTCGGCGAGAGCTTCATCATCGACACCGACCACTGGCGGCACTTCTGGATGATGCTGGGCACGATGTGGGGCATGTATGCGGCCGCCGAGCGCTATCGCGCGACGTCGGCACGGATCATCGACGAGTCTTCGGCGGCATCTTGAGACTGGCGCGCTGCTCCGGCGGCATGTCGATCACCGCCTTCAACGCTCCGGTCGCTTCCAGCACGCCCTTGTAGCCGTCATTGGCGAAGCGCAGCAGCAAGCGCAGCTCGTCGTCGGTGTAGCCGCTCCACAGCTTGAGCATCGCCTCCTGCATCGGCACGTAGAACTTGCCGATCTCCGCCGCCTTTTCCTCCACAACCGAGATGAAGACCTTGCGGCGGTCGCTCTCGTCTCGCTCGCGGCGCACGTAACCCGCCTTCTCCAGACGATCGACCACGCCGGTGATCGCGCCGGTGGTCAGGCCGGTGACTTCGGCGAGACGGCCGGCGGTCACGCGCCCCTCCAGATGCAGGATGTCCATGCATTCCATGTCGGAGTTGGAGATTCCGGCCATGTTCGCAACGGCTTGGCCGTACATCACGCCCTGCGCCGATGACCGGCGCATCGCCTCCTCGAGTTCCTGCATCAGCGCTGCACGCGACTTCGCACTTGACAAAGCGGCTCCTGTATCTTACTCGCCTTATATCTTAGATACTAAGATAGTTAGCAACTGACCTTTCCTACCCCACACGGATGCATGGAGCAAGGCATGACCTCTCGTCCCCGTAAAGCTCTGATCATCGGCGCCGGCATCGCAGGTCCAGTGACCGCGATGTTCCTGACCCGCGCCGGAATCGAGACCGAGCTCTATGAAGCCTGGCCCTATTCCACCGGGATCGGCGGCGGGCTTCAGATCGCGCCGAACGGCATGCATGTGCTGGCGGAGCTCGGCCTCGCCGACGAGTTGATCCGCAACGGCTCGATCGCGGAGTCCTTCGACTTCTATTCGCAGGGCGGCAAGAAGCTCGGCTCGCTTAATCAGAACATGCGGCAGCGCTTCGGCCAGCCAGCGGTGAACATGTGCCGCGCGACGTTGAACGAGACGCTGATCGACAAGGCCTGGGCCTCCAACGTCTCGGTGTTCTTCGAGAAGAAACTGGTGAAGATCGAAGACCGAGGCGACCAGCCCGTGATCGCCTATTTCAACGACGGCACCACCGCCGAAGGCGATTTCGTGATCGGCGCCGACGGCGTGCACTCGGCGGTGCGGCGCCACGTGATTCCGGATGGGCCGACGCCGTTCGACACCGGGCTGATCGGCTTCGGCGGATTCGTGCCCCGCGCGGTGATCGAGAAGCTGCCGATCGGCCAGAGGGTGGCGACCACGTTCGGGCAGAGCGGCTTCTTCGGCTATGGGATGTGCAGCCCCGATCCGGACACGGGCGCGATGTGGTGGAGCACGCAGCCGTCGCACGGCATGACCGCGGCGGCCTACCGGCTGCAGAGCCAGGACGCGATCAGGCAGCATCTGCGCGATTTCCACGCCGGCTGGCACGCGCCGATCCCCGCGATCATCGAAGCCGCCGAGAATATCGTGGTCACCGACACACTCGACGTCGCAACGCTACCGACCTGGTCGCGCAAGCGCACACTGTTGATCGGCGACGCCGCGCACGCCACCAGCCCGCATGCCGGCCAGGGCGCATCGCTGGCGCTGGAGGACGCGCTGCGGCTCGGGATCCTGATGCGCGAGGGCCAGGAGTTCGGCATGACGTTCCAGGCCTTCGAGCACGAGCGGCGCCCGCGCGCCGAGAAGATCGTGGCGATCGCCCGCCGCAACGGCAACAGCAAGCGCGAGTTCAGCCCGACCGGCGCCTGGCTGCGCGATCATATCCTGAAGCTGCTGCTGCCGGTGTCGTCCAAGGGCATGGACTTCATGTACGCGTATGATCCGCGGGCGGCGGCGTAGCCGTTACTGTCATGCCCCGCGAAAGCGGGGCATCCAGTATTCCAGAGACGCTCGTGCTTCAACCGAGAGGCCGCGGAGTACTGGATCGCCCGGTCAAGCCGGGCGATGACACCGATAGGGACGGCATAAAGCTACTTCTCGACCTCGAACGTCAGCCCGGCGTGATCGACCAGGCGCTTGATGAGCTTGTGCTGCATCGCGGCTCCCGGCGTCCAGAAGCCGGCCGCAACGTCGGGCGTGTCGCGCAACAGGCAGATCGCGCATTCCGAGATCATCTTCGAGGTCGAGCCATAGCCGGGATCGCGATCGCCCTTGACGCCGGCGCGGACCATCCGGCCGTCGGGTGCGACCGCGAGATAGAGCAGATCGTAGCGGCCGTTCTCGCGCTCTTCCTTTGACGGGCCCTCGCCCGGCTTCGGCGCGCTTGGGCCGGTCTTCTCGGCGTTCAGCGCCATCACACGCTTGGCGTTGACCTCGCCCTTCTCACCCGGGCCGGTCAGGACCATCTCGTCGTAGACGAAGTCCCGTCCGTAGGGAAAGCCCATCAGCATGTTGGAGCGGTGGACGTTGCGCGTGTTGATCAGCGCCATCATGAATGGCGCGGTCCAGGAGTGCAGATCCTCCTCGTAGGCCGGCTTGCTGCCGCGCGGCTGCTTCGGACCCTCGAAGCCCGGCGTCAGCGCGAATGGGTTGTTGAGGATCGCGACCAGGCTGAGGTCCTTCGCGACCGCATCGAACGTCGCCTTGGCGCTCGCGGCGGTGCCGCCGGACAGCGTGCCGCGCATGTCGCGCACGCGGCCCTTGACGCGCGGCGCCGGCGCGCCGAACACGCGCCTCGCTTCCTCCTGGACGAAGAACGCACCGAGCTCGAACGGCACCGAGTCGAAACCGCAGGAGAATACGATGCGCGCGCCGCTCGTCTTCGCGGCGGCTTCGTATTTATCGATCATCTGCCGCATCCAGACCGGCTCGCCGCACAGATCGAAATAGTCGGTGCCGCTTTCGACGCAGGCCGCGATCAGCTCGTTGCCATAGAGCTGATACGGTCCGACCGTCGAGATGACCGACTTGGTTTGCGCCAGCATCGCCTTCAGCGAGGCGGCATCGCCGGCATCGGCGACGATCAGCGGCGTGTCCGCGGGCGCGCCGATCGCGTCGCGTACCGAGGCGAGCTTGTCCTTGCTGCGCCCGGCCATCGCCCATTTCAGGCTGCCGTCGCGATAATGCGCCGCGAGATATTCGGCGACGAGCTGGCCGGTGAAGCCGGTCGCACCGTGGACGACGATGTCGAATTTCGACGAGGACATGGATCAGGCTCCCTGCGCAGCGAATTGGGCGCCCTTTTGTCATCGCGGGCGCGGCAACGCAATGCGCTATTTCTTGTACGATACACCCATGCCGGCGCGCACGTCGGCCTGGATGCCGTAGGGCGCGATCGGGTAGCGCAAACCGTTCTTGGCAAGCTGCTTCATGCCGGCGATCGCCTTCACCAGATAGGCCGGCGGCAGCGCCATCAGCATCTCCTCGTCCGGCACGCCACCATAACGGCGTTCGGCGAAGCATGGCAGCGACAGGCTCGGCTCGCCGGTCTTCAGCGCCCGCCCCCACGAATCCGCGCAGGCGGTCTCGCCGACCACGCCCCACTCGAACTTCTTGTAGCCGGTATACTGAAGCCCGTTGATCAGGATGATCATCTGTCCCGGCGTCGCATAGACGAGGCAGATGTCGGGCGGGTTGAGCCGTCCGCTGGTCAGCGGGCTCACCGCCATCGCCTGGTACTGGCCGTAAGGCACCACATCGAGCGCCTCCTGGCGCTTGCGCGCGTCTTCGGCGGTGCCGTGCCAGACGCCGACATAGTTCTCGCCGGCAAGCCACTTCTCGTCCTGCGGCGCGAGCCCGATCACCGCACGGCATTGCGCGCCGACCAGATCGTCGCCGGTGATGCCGACGGTCCAGCCGAGCCGCGAGGCCATGCTGACGATCTGGTCCGTGGTGTGGACCGCCGACGGGCGGCGGATCTTCGGGATCGCCTCCATCTCCTCGACGCGCGCGAACATCTTGATGCCGATGACCGTGGTCTTCAGCCGCAGCAGATTGTTCAGGTCGGTGACGATTGCGCCGAGGTCGAACTGTTCCGGCGGTGTCTGCTGTTGCATGGCGTGAACTCCCGTGATCGGCGGCTTGGCGCCGCTTGTTGCGTCGATGTTAGGATTGGCCGTTGGAGGCGACAAGTCCCTGCGGCTCAGCGCGCGGCCGGTCCCGGCAGCAAATCGTCGGTTCTGCCGGCCAGATGATAGGCCAGAAGCCCGATCCACTCCCGTGTGCCGAGATCGGTGCGCGACAGGCCCTCGATCGCAAGCGTCGCGAAGCTGAAGACATTGCCGACGCGCCAGTCGACCGGATAGGCCTCGACATTGAATCCCGCCTTGCGGAACAGCCCGACCGAGCGCGGCATGTGGTAGGCCGAGGTGACGAGCAGCCAGCGCTCACCGGGCTTGGGATCGACCAGTGCCCTGGAGAACTCGGCGTTCTCCACCGTGTTGCGGGAGCGGCGCTCGATGATCAATCGCGACCTGGCAATGCCGAGACCCTCGAACATCTCGGCGGCATAGTCGGCTTCGCGCGCATCGTTCGAGATCAGGTTTGCGCTGCCGCCGGTGAACACAAGGCGCGCATTCGGATATCTGCGCGCGAGCGCCGCCGCCGCGATGACGCGATCGGCCGCGCTGCGCACCACCGGCGTGCCATGCGCAACCGACAGATCGGCATCGATCGAGCCGCCGAGCACGATGATGCCGTCCGGCGCGCCGCGCGAGGCGTCCCATGGCGGGAAGCGCTGCTCCAATGTGGAGATCAGGACATTGCCGAGCGGCGAGAAGCCGCAGATCGCGAGCAGCAGCAGCGCGGCGACCATCAACCTGCGGCCGAGGCGCGCAAACCGCGTCAACAGCAGCACGGCGCCGATCACGCCGATGCCGATCAGGAAGTTGATCGGCAGCAGCATGATGCCGAGCGTCTTGGAGAGCACAAAAAACAAGAGAAGCCCCTGAGAAGTTCTGCTACAGCGTCATACGCTGCTGGGAAACCAATCAAAAGCCGTCACATGACCCATCATCATCTGAAGTCGAGCCCCGAAACCTGCCATTGGGGCTTCTTTGAAGCCAAGCTGAAACCGGTTCTGACCGTTGCGAGCGGCGACGAGATCACGATCGAGACCGTCAGCGGCGGCCCGGACGTGTTGCCCGACCGCGGCAAATTCTTCGTTCCGCCGGAGCTCGACGATATCCATGCGAAGTGCGAGCGGATGGTACCCGGACACATTCTGACCGGCCCGATCGCGGTTGCCGGCGCCGAACCCGGCAACGTGCTCGAGGTCGATATTCTCGACGTTCAGCTGCGACAGGACTGGGGTTACAATCTGATCAAGCCATTGTCCGGCACCCTGCCCGACGATTTCCACGAGACACGCGTCCTCAACATCCCGCTCGATCGCGGGCGCATGGTCGGCCGCATGCCCTGGGGGCTCGATCTGCCGCTCAAGCCGTTCTTCGGCGTGATGGGCGTGTCGCCGCCGCCGGCCTGGGGCCGGATCTCCTCGCTGATCCCGCGCGCGATGGGCGGCAATCTCGACAACAAGGAGCTCGGCGCCGGCGCCAAGCTCTATCTGCCGGTGTTCGTTCCGGGCGCGCTGTTCTCCTGCGGCGACGGCCATGGCGTGCAGGGCGACGGCGAGGTCTGCGTCACCGCGATCGAGACCGCGCTGACCGGCCGCTTCCGCCTCACACTGCGCAAGGATATCCAGCTCGCCTATCCGCGCGCAGAGACCGCGGACCATTACATGACCATGGCGATGGATCCCGATCTCGACCAGTGCGTGGTGCGGGCGCTGCGCGACATGATCGTGCTGCTCGGCGAGAAGCGCAATCTGTCGCGTGAGGACGCCTACACGCTGTGCAGTCTGGCCGCCGACCTGCGCGTGACGCAGACGGTCAACGGCTCCAAAGGCATCCACTGCATGATCGCCAAATCCGTGGTCCACGGCTAGCCGCCCGCGTCATTCCGGAGCGATGCGCAGCATCGAATCCGGAATCTCGAGATTGGCTTGCACGCTCAACAACCTTGAGATTCCGGGTTCTCGCTTCGCGAGCCCCAGAATGACCAATAGCCGCACTTGTGTTCCGCGAGCACGGCTCGATACAATCCCCGTCCCAACGAACAAAAATGGACGGGGACGGATATGCTGAAGGACAGGCTTTCGCCGGCCGACGAGGTTGCGCGCGACAGGGAGATGCAGGAGACGCTCGCGGCCTGCCCGCGCATCCTCGACCTCATTGCCCGCGGCCCGCAAGGCGCGCCGGACGCCGAAGCCGCGATCTATCTGCGCTCGCCGCTCGATCCCAACCCGGTCGTGATCTCGAACGATCATTTGATGGGCTGCATCAAGGCCGCTGAAGCCTATTTCCGTAAGCAGGGCATCGGCAAGGACGATGCGGTGGCCGTCCTGCTCCCGGCGTGCCCCGCGACCGTCGTCGCGATCTTCGGCGCTGCCGCCTGCGGTGTCGCCGAGCCGCTCAACCTGCTGTTCACGCGCGAGGCTATCGTCGCCCAGCTCAATGCGATCAACGCAAAGCTGTTGCTGGCGCCGCCGCCGGGCATGCCGGGCGGGCTCTATGAGAGGGTCGAGGGCCTGCAGCGCGAGGTGCCGTCCCTGAAGCGCATCGTGATCGTGCCGCTCGACGGCAGCATCGCCTTCGACGGCGAGGTGCTGCGGCCTGATCCCGCCTGGCGCGACGACTACGGCAAGTCCAAGGACATGAGCGAGGCCGACCGCGTCGCCGTGATGCTGCCGACCGGCGGCACCACCGGCCACCCCAAGGTGGCGCGGCTCACCAATCGCGCGATGGTCGCCTCCACGGTATCCTCGCGGATGGCGCTCGATTTCCATCGCGGCGAGCGCGCGATGATCACGATGCCGCTGTTCCATGTCGGCGGCCTGTTCTGCACCACGGCCAATTCCCTGGCGGCCGGCACGACGATGGTCATCCCCGGCCCCGCCGGCGCGCGCGATCCGGCGCTGGTCCGGCACTTCTGGCAGATCATCGAGACGTACCGCATCAACATCGCCGGCAACGTGCCGACGATACTCGGCGCCCTCGCCGATATCCCGGTCGCGGACAGCGATATCTCGACCCTGCGTGTCACGGCCACCGGCGCCTCGATCTGTCCGCCGGAGATCGAGCGGCGTTATCTTGCGACCTGGGGCGGCCCCTGCATCCAGCAGCTCTACGGCATGACCGAACTCGCCGGTGCCATCACTCACGATGTGCACGGCGTGAAGCCGCGCGCCGAGAGCGTCGGCACCCGCAATCCGCTGGTCGAGCTTGCGATCCTCGACGGCGGCAAGCTCCACACCGGGCCGTGGCCCTCGCCGGTCGGCGAACTGCTGACCAGGGGCCCGCAGGTGTTCGCCGGCTATGTCGACAAGAAGCAGACCGAGGAGGCGTTCCGCGACGGCTGGCTGCGCACCGGCGACATCTGCCGGATCGATGCCGACGGCTTCGTCTACATCATGGGCCGCGCCAAGGACGTCATCATCCGCGGCGGCCACAACATCGATCCGCGCGCGATCGAGGACGCCGCGCTGGCCTTCCCTGGCGTGGCGCTTGCCGCGGCCGTCGGACGTCCCGACACCTACGCCGGCGAAGTGCCGATGCTGTTCGTCTCGGCGCAGCCCGGCACCCATATCGATCCGAACGCGCTTGCCGCCTTCGTGCAGGACAACATCCTGGAGCCGCCGGCGCGCCCGCGCGTGGTGTCGGTGATTCCGGAGATGCCGGTGACTCCGGTCGGCAAGATCTTCAAGCCGAAGCTGCGCGAGATCGCCGCCGGCGAGGCCGCGCGCGAACTGCTGGCGCTGGAAGGATTGTCCGGCGTGGTCAGTGTCGACGCGATCACCGATCCGTCCCGCGGGCTGTACCTGAGTGTGAGCGCGCCTCCGGACAAGGCAGAGACGGCTGAGCGACTTCTCAAGAAGTTCCCGGTCAAGGTCGAATTACGGTCCTAACACCCTCATTATTCAAGACAATCTGACTACAATACCGCGCCGGAACTGGCCTCCGGCGCGGCTGGACGCGGCTGCCCGCATTTTGCGGTCCATGGCTTGACGGACCGCCACATTCCTAAATAGACTCTAAATAGATACTTTTCAGTACGGGCGTTCAGGGTTAAGCGTTTCACCATGGCTACGGAAAAGGCCGAAACCGACCGCGTCCCGGTCACGCTGGCGCTCTCGACCATCGGATATCTCGAGAAGTTGGTGAGACAGGGCACCCACGGCACGAGCGTCCCGGGCGTCGCACGGACATTGATCGAGGAAGGCATTCGGCTCGCCATCAAGGACGGGTTGCTTGCAATCCGCGACAACGGCCGCACGCCCTGAGAGCATGATCCGGAAAAGTGGAAACCGGTTTTCCGAAAAGATCATGCTCAAGAACTAAGGGCGCGTGTGCCGGCGCGGCGGTTCAACACAGAACGTGGAACCGTCAGATGATTGCCATCCAAGAGACCTGGACGCCGGAGCGCGTCGACCAACTCAAGATCTACTTTGAAGCCGGCCTCTCCTGCCGCGACATCGCCGTCAACATCGGCGTCAGCCGCAATGCGGTGATCGGCAAGCTGTCGCGGCTGAACCTCACGCGCACGACGCCGGACGAACGTCGGGCGCGGCGCAAGAAATCCGCCGCCCACGCCGCACAACGGGCGACCGCCAAGCAGCAGCTCCGGTTGCTTCAGGCGGTCTACGAGCAGCCCTGCGACGATGCACCTATCGTCAGCGCCAACAATTGCTCGCTGTTCGAGCTGAGCGAGCAGCGCTGCCGCTGGCCGATCAGCACCCCGGGCGCCGATGATTTCTGCTTCTGCGGCAACACACCGCTCGGCGGCATGCCCTATTGCTCGGGGCATTACCGCCTCGCTTATCAGGCGGGCTCGCGCCAGCGCGCGATGCGCGGGTAGTTGGATCGCAAGACGGAAGCGCTTATCCCGTCATCCCCGCGCAAAGGCTTTGCCTTTGCGCGGGGGTGACGGGTCTTCTGCAATCAGCCGACCTTCCAGCCGGTTGCCGCTACGATGCCTTGATAGAACTCCGGCGTGTAGGCCTGTTCCGGAGTCTTGCGCACGCGCTCGTCGAGCAGATGCGCATCGTCACCGACCAGAATGCGCCAGCGCTCGGCCTTGACGCCGTCGAGGATGATCTTGGCGGCGGCCGCCGCCGAGGTCGGGGCTTCGTCATGGAAGATGCGGGCGCGATCGAGCGCGAGCTGCTGGATGTCGGCATCCGACATCTTGGCGACGTCGATCCCCTGCCCTTGCAGACGCTGACGGGCCTGCTTGAGCTCGTCGGCATTGAGTTGGTCGGAGCCGTTCTGCACCTTGCGCGAGTTCGACACGATCGAGGTGCCGATGTGACCGGGCATCACGACCGAGCACTTCACATGCGGCGCATTGAGGCGGAGATCGTTGATCATCGCCTCGGTGAATCCCTTCACGGCAAATTTCGCCGCGCTGTAGGCGGTGTGCGACACGCCCATGCCGACCGAGGCCCAGAAGCCGTTGACGCTCGAGGTGTTGACGATGTGCGCCTCGTCGGCCTTCACCAACAGCGGCAGGAAGGTGCGGACGCCGAGATAGACGCCGCCCCAACAGATGTTGAAGGTGCGCTCCCACTGCTCGCGCGTGTTGCTGAACAGGCTGCCGCCGCCACCGATGCCGGCATTGTTGATCAGCAGGTGGATCTTGTCGGTCGCCTGCTGCTCGATCAGCTCATCGCGAAAGCGCTTGTAGTGATCCTCGATCGAGACGTCGGCAATGTGGGTCGTGATGCGCAGGCCCTGCGGCAGCTTCTCGACCTCGCAGAGCCGCTTGGTCTCCGCCATCGCCTCGGCCGAGACGTCGCACATCGCGACATTGCAGCCCTCGGCAACGAGCTGCCGTGCCAGCTCGCGCCCCATGCCCGTGCCGCCACCGGTGATGACGGCGATCTTTCCTGCAAAATCCTTCATGTGAGATCCGTTCCTTCCCTTATTTTTCTTGCCCTGTTCTTCTTTGTTTCGGCCGGAGCGCGGATCGCAGTCCCAACCGCTTGGCTGCGGCACCTTACATCACCGAATTGTCGCCCAGCAACGGCGCCTCCTCACGCGCAAGTGAGCCGCTTGCAGCAAATTGAAGCAGCGGCCACGTAACGAAATCATTCCGCGTTGCGAACAATCCGACATCGACAATCGGAGACGATGATCGTGCACATCCTGAACAGATTGGTCGCGACAACGCTGATGGCGATCGCGGCCGGAATTTCGACCGCGGCCGCTGCCGCCGAGGTAACTCCAGCGAAGCAGAACGATAGCACCTGCGCAGATGGACCACGTTGATCGCAGAGCGCGGCGCGCGGCGTGACACAGCGCGCGATCGTCATAGGCGGAGCTCTGACAATGTTGGGATCAGGTCGCCCGAATTCGATACTTGTTCGCGAGGCGCGTGAGCCTCACGCGATGATCGCGCGCATATTGGCCGCAGGCCAAGCCGCGTCATGATGCGGCCCGCGCTATTCGGCGGTCTCGATGCGCACGGATGCGCGCCGCCGCAGGACGCCGGCACCTGCGCTCAGGGCCAGCTTGAACAGGCCGCGCCACGAGAAATCGATGATCACCTCATGGTGCCGCAATCCCTTGCCGCCCTTCACCAGCCCGAGATCCCGGATCAGGCAATAGTGGCCGCTGCTCATGCGCGCCAGACGACTGTTCTTGAAGCGTCCCATGAATGGCGAGAATGCACTGCGGATCGATTCCGTCAAATCTTGACGGCATCGAATCGGCAAGACGACGGCAACCCGATCGCCAGCCGCAGCTTGCGCGGGCCGCGCACACCACCATCGTCGCCGCCGGCTGAGCCCTTGAATCAAAAACCTCCGGCAGGGCATTGCCGGAGGTTTGGGAGGCTTAGCAGCTAGCTAAGAGCCATCATTCAATGTGTTGGCCGTGGCGTATATAGTTTAGTAGATCAGGTAAGTAAATAAGTTTGCGGCTAATGAATCGCATGGCTCGTCTTCGTCGTTCGCGTGGACCGAAATGACGCAGCTCAGCTCTTCTCGGAATCTTCCGCAAACAAAAACCCCGGCAGTTGCCTGCCGGGGTTCTGTTGGATCGTGATCAGATCAACCGGTATTACCAGTTGCGCTGAGCGCGGAAGAGCATCTGGACAGTGTCCTGATCCTTCAGCTCGTAGGTCGCGGTCGGCTTGCCGATAGCAGTCGACGACGTGGTGATGATGCCGGCATACTTCTGATCGAGGTGCGAGTAAGTCACGTCGGCCGAGAAGGTCAGGTTCTTGACCGGGGTCCAACGGGTGATCACGCCGATCTGCGCGATGTTGTAGTCGGGGTTGCAGGCGGTCACGCCAGCGCCGCCAGCGAATGCGGCACGGAACGAACCACCGACGCCAGCAACGCCGCAGATGAGCGACTTAGCCGCGTCGTTGTACGAAACAGCGGCGAACGCACCGTACAAGCTGGTGTTCCAGTAGGGATCCCAGTTGTGGGTGTACGCACCGCGCATACCCCAGGTCTTGATGGACTGCTGCTGACCGCCGGGGCCGAACACCGTGTCGGGTGCCGTACCGAAGCCAACGCTGCCATAGACGCCCGGCAGGCTCGAACCGCCGAAGATGGCGATCGAGCTGGCCTGGCTGGCCAGTTCCTGGATGTTGTAACGGGTCGCACCGTCGGTGTAGACGCCCTGGATGTTGATGGTGTCGCCGGGTCCGGTCGGGATGTTCTTGATCGACAGGGCCAACGCACCAGCCCAACCCCACTTGTCGTCGGGATGACCGGTCAACTCGGTGCCGCCGTAGTAGGCAGCGTGGTTGTCATGCGCGGCGACCGACGCCTGGAAGATACCCCAAGCCTGGTCGACCTTGAGCGAAGCGACGAAGTCCGGAGCGATCGTGCCGGCGTAGTCGCTGGTGCCGTAAGCACCACCGGCGCCGATGTTGTTCACGCCAGCCTGCGAGTAGGCCACCTGATCCTGCGCCGACAAAGCGAGCGACACGCCGTTGCCGAACTGCGCGGTGTAGGTGAACTGGTTCACGCCGTTGGTGGTGTTCACGCCACCGACGAGGGCGTCGTAGTTGTTGCCCGGATAACCGTTCCAGGGGGCAGCGAACTGCGAGACCGCCTTACCCATCGTGAAGCCGGCGAACTGGATGAAGGCATAGTAGACGCCGACCGTGCCGGCGGCCACGTTGCCCGCACCGGCGTTGTTCGGCGCAGAAGACGAGCCGATCGCCGAGTACACGGTCGAGCCGTTGCCCTGGCCGGCATAGGTGTCAGACGTCCAGGTGAACACCGCATCGAAATAAGTGCGGACCACGCCGTATTCGGTCGCGGTGCGCGTATCGATGTTGAAGTCTTCACGCGAACGCCAGGTGTAGCCGTTCGTGAAACGGTTGTTGGCACCGCTGGCGCCGTTGTAGTTCGCGCCGTACACGCTGTTGCCGTTCACCACGACGTCAGCACGCACATAGCCGCCCAGCTTGATGCAGGTGTCGGTGCCGGGGATGTAGTAGAAGCCCGGACCGTAAAGCGAGCAAACCTTCACGTACTCGACCGCTTTGGCCTTGACGGGAAGATCGGCCGCCTGTGCCCCGCCGACCGCGACCAGCGCAGCCGTCGAGCCCAGGATAAGGCTCTTCAAATTCATATTAAACCTCCAAGTTGCTCATATGCGGAGAGTCCGAGGCCGCGAGCGCCCCGTGATCCTCCCGCATTGTCCAAGACCGTTTTCCCCAAACCCCGCACCCCCAGATCAATCTGTGGTGTGCGACGGACTTGAACGATCACCGCAACGGGACGATCGAGATTCCCCTACCGCCGGGTTCAATATGCATTGGCGTGTTCGCCAATCAAAATAGTTTATAAAGTCAGGAATGCGAATGCGGCCACACTGTGTCTCGCCGGCAACGCTGCCTGTAAGCCCTTTGCTTACCTGGGAAAACTTGTCACACCGCAAATAGTCCAACCGTCACACGGCCATCATAATTACTTTACGTTCACTTGCGTTCGTTGGCGGCTTGCGGGAAAAAACGTACTGCAGCGCAGAAAACAAGAAATAAATCAGCACAAAGCTGAGTCGGCGCCCGAGGGAAGAGGAAGCTGTGTCAGTGACAAGGAAGGATACGACGCGCCAGCGCGCCATCGAACATCTCGACATCATCAAGCGATTCACGCTCGAGATTTCCGCCATCAACTCGCATCTGGAGCGCGTCCGTCAGTTCTGGGGCAAGTCGCTTGGCGTCAGCGGTCCGCAATGGATGATTCTCATCGCGATCTCGGATCTCGACAAGGATGACGGCGTGCCGATCAACGTGGTGTCGAAGCTGCTGCACGTCGATCCGTCGTTCGTGACCACGCAGTCCAAGCTGCTCGAGCAGAAGGAGCTGCTGCGGCGCGCGCCCTCCCCGGCCGATGCGCGCGTGGTCCGCCTGTCGCTGACCGACAAGACCAAAAAGCACCTCGCGGGCCTCGCCGAACAGCACAAGGCGTTCAAGAAAACCGTGTTCGAGGAGTTCAGCGAGCCGGAGCTGGCCGAGTTCACGGCCAAGCTTTCGATGCTCACCAACCGCCTGGAAAAGGCCTGCCTGATTGTTGCGATGGAGGCCGAGGCCTGAAGTCGCGGCCACATCGGCCGGAAGGAACGCCGCCGAACGTTCCGAAAAATGGTCGGAGCGAGAGGATTTGAACCTCCGACCCCTAGTCTCCCAGACTAGTGCGCTAACCGGGCTGCGCCACGCTCCGATGCCGTTCCATTAGCTGCGATCCTGCGTTCGCGCAAGGCAAAGCAGGCCCCCGACGATTGCAATCCGGGCCCGGTTCCCTTGGCAGGCGTCCTTGCCTCAGCCGTCCTTCATCGCCGCGTCGATCATCTGCCGGCAGGCGACCAGCTCCTGCAGCACGCGTTCGAGCCGCTCCCGATCGACTGACGGAACGGAGGGACGAACCGGCGGCGCGGCGGGCGCCTTGCCCGGCTGGGCGTGCGCCTTGTAGGTCGACAGGATCGGATCCTCGTCGGGATCGACGAATCGGTAGTCGATCCCCTTCTCGTCGCCGTCGCCCTCCTCGCCGTCGAAATCGAGGCCGTCGCTGCTCTCGAGGTCGTCGGGCTCGGCCATGCTGTTGCCGACGGCTTCCTCGACCGCGCCGAACGAGACCGCCGCGGTCTGGTCGGCGATGCCCTGCACCGACTTGATGCCGTGCTCCTTCAGGATCCGCTGCACGCCGCGGATGGTGTAGCCCTCGCCGTACAGCAGCCGGCGGATCCCCTTGAGCAGGTCGACGTCGTCGGGGCGATAATAGCGGCGTCCGCCGCTGCGCTTCATCGGCTTGATCTGCGCGAAGCGCGTTTCCCAGAATCTCAGCACATGCTGGGGAATATCGAGTTCATCAGCGACCTCGCTGATGGTACGGAACGCATCCGGCGCCTTGTCCAAATGCCCGCTCCTTTGAGCTCAATGCCTGGAGCCTTTCCGTTCCGATTGAATCGGAACGGGGCTCCGGATTCTAGTTTTGCCGCGTCTTCTTCACGCGAACCGGGTATCCACTTCGCTTGAAAACGCTCTAGTCGGCCTTGCTGCCGTCGCCATTGGTGACGACATGGCCATTGATCCGCTGCTTCAGGATCGCCGACGGCTTGAACACCATCACCCGCCGCGGCGAGATCGGCACCTCGGTGCCGGTCTTGGGATTACGCCCGATACGCTGGCCCTTCTTGCGCACCATGAAGGAGCCGAATGAGGACAGCTTCACCGTCTCGCCCTTTTCCAGGCAATCGGTGATCTCCTTCAGCACCAACTCGACAAATGCCGACGATTCCGTGCGCGACAAACCCACCTTTTGGTAGACCGCCTCACACAAATCGACGCGCGTAACTGTTTTTCCGGTTCCCGTGGTCATCGCCTGCCCCGCACTCTCGGCGAACAATTTCTTGACTGAAATTAAAAGCTTAGCGCGCAATGGTCAACAGCGACAAGCATCCGGGTGCAGAAAGATACCAGCAACCTGTCGATACTCTTTGGCGATGCGCTACCAGCGCACGAGCGCCGAGCCCCAGGTGAAGCCGCCGCCCATCGCCTCGAACAGCACCAGATCGCCCTTCTTGACGCGCCCGTCCTTCACGGCGACCGACAGCGCGAGCGGGATCGAGGCCGCCGACGTATTGCCGTGCTTGTCGACCGTCAGGACCACCTTCTGCGGCGCAATATGAAGCTTGTGCGCCGACGCATCGATGATTCGCTTGTTGGCCTGGTGCGGGATGAACCAGGTGATGTCCTCGGCGGTGAAGCCGGTGGCGTTGAAGGCGTCGACGATCACGTCGGTGATCATGCCGACGGCATGCTTGAACACCTCGCGGCCCTCCATCCGGAGATGCCCGACCGTCCGGGTCGAGCCGGGCCCGCCATCGACGAACAGCTTGGCCTTGTGGCGGCCGTCGGAGCGCAGATGCGTCGTCAACACGCCGCGGTCGCTGGTGGTGCCGGAATGCTGCTGCGCCTCCAGGACGACCGCGCCGGCGCCGTCGCCGAACAGCACGCAGGTGCCGCGGTCGTTCCAGTCGAGGATGCGCGAGAAGGTTTCGGCACCGATCACCAGCGCCCGCTTGTGGGTGCCGGCGCGCAGGAAATTATCGGCGGTGGCCAGCGCGAAGACGAAGCCGGAACAGACCGCCTGCAGGTCGAACGCGACGCCATGGTTGATGCCGAGCCCGTGCTGGACGGCGACCGCGGTGGCGGGAAAGGTGTTGTCGGGCGTCGAGGTCGCGAGCACGATCAGGTCGATCGACTGCGCATCGACTTGCGCATGGGCGAGCGCGGCCTGCGCCGCCTTGATCGCCAGATGCGAGGTGAATTCGTCGTCGGCCGCGATGTGGCGCTCGCTGATGCCGGTGCGCTGCACGATCCAGTCATCCGACGTGTCGATCCGGCTGGCCAGTTCGGCATTGGTCAAAACCCGCTCCGGCAAATATGAGCCGCAGCCGAGCACTACCGAACGTATAGCAGTCACGAGACAGCCTCCTGCGCGGTCTGCGCCTGCACCAAGGCGCTGCCGTCGCGATTAAGCATCTGATTGATCTTGGTGAGGAGATCGAAGTGGGCCATCTCATAGCCAACATCCACCGCATAGGCAAAGCCTTCCGCGTTGGTGCCGCCATGGCTCTTGACCACCACGCCCTTCAGGCCGAGCAGCAGGCCGCCATTCGACTTGTTGGGATCGAGCTTGTCGCGCAGCTTCTGGAACGCGCCGCGGGCCAGCAAATAGCCGATCCGCGCCAGCCAGCTCGATGACATGGCCTCGCGCAGCAGCGTGAACATCTGGCGCGCGGTTCCCTCGGCGGCCTTGAGCGCGATGTTGCCGCTGAAACCTTCCGACACGATGACGTCGGCGAGGCCCTTGCCGATCGCGTCGCCCTCGACGAAGCCGATATAGTTGAACTGGGTCGAGTTCATCGCGCGCAACATCTCGGCCGCCTCGCGGATTTCCCCATGCCCCTTGATCTCCTCGGATCCGATATTGAGCAGGCCGACGGTCGGCCGTTCGAGGTTGAACAGCACGCTCGCCATGGCGCTGCCCATCACCGCCAGCGTCGCCAGATGGCGGGCGTCGCCGCCGATCGTGGCGCCGAGGTCCAGCACGACAGAGTCGCCGCGCAGCGTCGGCCACACCGCCGCAAGCGCCGGGCGGTCGACACCGGGCAGCGTCCGCAGATTGAGGCTGCCCATCGCCATCAGCGCGCCGCTGTTGCCGGCGGAGACCGCGACGTCGGCCTCGCCATGCTTCACGGCGTCGATCGCGAGCCACATCGAGGACGCTCTGCGGGTCCGCCGCAGTGCCTGGCTCGGCTTCTCATCGTTCTTCACGGCGACGTCGGTATGGATCACTTTCGATACCGCCTTCAGCGCTGGATGCTTGGCAAGCTCCGGCTCGATCTGGGCCCGGTCCCCGACCAACAGGAATTCGCTGTCGGGATGACGGCTTAACGAGATTGCGGCGCCGGGAATGACGACGGAAGCGCCGACATCGCCCCCCATGGCGTCAAGCGCTATTCGAACCTTTTGAGGCATGAACGTCCCGGAAGCCTGCTTTCCCGCAGCCTTCAGACGAAGACCGCGAGCTTGAAGTCACCGCCGTCAACGGCGCGCGGCGAAACACCAACTCGCGTCCCGGCCGGGCCGCGACAATAGCGTGTCCTCGATCCGACACAACCTCTTGACCGCAAATGAGGCAGCTGCCGAACCGTCACGCAACACATCAGAACATACCAGAAATACATTGTATTTCAATGTATTGTGACGCTTATTTGAAGTAACTGGGAACACCGCTCGCGCAAGCTTGCAGGCAAGCCATCCCCGCAAATGTGGCGCCGGCTGCCCTCAATTCCCCTTGGGCTTCTTGCCGTCCGGCTTTTCCTTCAGCGCCTTCAGCGCCGCGAAAGGATGATTTTCCGGGTCAGGCACTTCAACCTTCTGTTCAAAGACCGCATCCACCTTGCGCGGATACGGGTCTATGCCGAGAAACAGCGCATCGGTGGCGAGCCGGCCGATGTCGATGAAGCCGCCGACGATCGGCTCCGGCGGGTCCGGCGTTTCCTCATCGCTGTCATCGGCGTCGTCGACCAGGTCGGCCATTTGCGGAATCTGCTCGGGCGGCGCGAACACCACATCGATCGGCTCATCGATCTCGTTCTCGATCGGATCGAGCGTCACCACGCAGGTCTGCCCGATCCTGGCCTTAACTCTGCCGGTGACGTGGTAGCTGCCGTCGCGCTTGGGCTGCAGGTCGAACTCTGCATGCGCGGAGACGACTTCCCGCAACTCGGCAAGTTCGGCCATCGCCTTGCGCGCCGCCTCGTCGGCCGCGATCTCGCGATGCAGGCCGGTCTCCGGGATCTGCGCGACATTAACGAGAACCCGCCAGGGGTCGCGGTCGCGCCGTGCATCGGGCTGCCCTGTGGTGCCGCCGCTCATGCCGCGGTCCCCGCAGCCTGTGGTACCGGAAAGCGCCACGCGCCCTTGGCCAACGCCGCGAGATCGGCGCGCGCCAGCTCTTCGATCGCCTCCCCGGCGTAGGCGGCGAGCTCGCGGGCCTTGTCGATGTTCTGACCGTTGAGGATGTTCTTGCAGAACGACTCGGCCAAGGCTGCCTCGCTGTCGGTCAGCGCCAGATCATAGGCCGCGGTGCGGCCATAGAAGGCTTCACCGAAGGCCTGCATGCGCTTGGGCACCGTGAGGTCGCCGACGCCCATTTCGCGCAGATTGTCGTCCATATCGATGCAGAAATGATCGAACAGCGCCTGGGACAGCGCTACGCCACCCTCGACGGATTTGAGGCGCCGCAGCACCAGCCACAGATGCATCAGAAGCAGGTCAAAACGGCCGTTAACCGTGTCCGGAACGCCCAAGTCACGGTAAAACAACGGTTCTCGCGCCTGCGTCACGATCATGCCATAGATGGTCTCAATGGTGCTGCGCGCGGGCACCCGGGGTCTTCTGAAGTGATTGAACGGCCAAAGCATGACGGGTTCCGGCTGCCGGTCCCCAAAGGGTCGCCTGTTGAGAGGTCGCCCATTGGAGCTCGGCATGATTGCAATCCATTGAGCTGCCCGGTACGTCAATGCCTCGGCCGATGCAAGGGGACGGATCAGTTCCGCCGATGAACCACACTCTTTCACGACAGTCTCGCGCCGCTTCCGCGCGCGGGTTCTTTTCGCGTCTCCGCGCCGTCGCGGCGATCGGCCTCGTCTGCGCCGCACTCGGGGGCTGCGCCGGCGAACAATTCCAGAAGGGCTACATCCTGCCGGAAGGGGCGCTCGAGCAGATCCCGATCGGCGCGAGCCAGGACCAGGTGCTCATCGTCCTCGGCACGCCCTCGACGGTCGCAACGCTGGACGGCGAGGTGTTTTATTACATCTCGCAGCGGACCTCTCGCCCGGTCGCCTTCATGAATCAGCGGGTGATCGACCAGCGCGTGATCGCGGTCTATTTTGACAAGAACCGGCAAGTGCGCCGGCTCGCCAATTACGGCCTGAAGGACGGCAAGATCTTCGACTTCGTCAGCCGGTCCACGCCGACGTCGGGCCAGGAAATGTCCTACCTGACACCGCTCTTCAAGCTGCTGAGCTTCAACTAGAGCGTTTTCGAGCGAAGTGGACTCCGGTTCGCGTGAGAAAACGCGTCAAACCGGAGTCCAGAGCATAAGCCGCTGCGCCAAGTTGTCGCTTGCCCGAGGGGCAAGCGGTCCCCTAGTTTGCGCGCAAACAAGAGCCTGAGCAGGGGGTAAACGCATGAGAGCCAAGAGATTTTCCCGTCGTACGGTATTGTCGGGCACAGCCGCGATGACGGCCGCGTCGATCCTGCCGCGCACGAGCCTCGGCGCCGGCGACTGGCGGCCGACCGAGACCGTCCGCATCATCGTGCCGGCGGCGGCGGGCGGCTCGACCGACGTGATGGGGCGGCTGCTCGCGGCGCATTTGCAGCCGCTCTGGGGCCAGTCGGTGGTGGTGGAGAATCGCTCCGGCGCCGGCGGCACCATCGGCACATCCGAGGTCGCGCGCGCCAAGGGCGACGGCCACACCATCCTGATCGGCAATCCCGGCCCCAACGCGATCGCCTACAGCATCTTCCGCAACCTGACCTACAAGGCCGACCAGTTGCAGCCGGTCTCCAACATGATCCGGATCCCGAACATCGTGTCGGCGCATCCGTCGACCGGCCTCAAATCGATCCCCGAATTGATCGCCTTCCTGAAGCAGAACCCGGACAAGCTCACTTACGGATCGTCCGGCACCGGACAGAGCCCTCACCTCACCGGCGCCTGGTTCCTGCAACTCACCGGGCTGAAGATGACGCATGTGCCGTTCCGCGGCGCCGGTCCCGCATTGCAGGCGGGGCTCGCCGGCGACATCCAGATCCTGTTCGACAATCTCTATCCGTCGCTGCCGCAGGTGCAGGACGGCAAGCTCAACGGCCTCTGTGTCACCACGCCGGAGCGCAGCGATTCCGCACCGAACCTGCCGACGATGCGCGAGGGCGCGCCGGAACTGGCAAAGTTCGACGTCTCGTCCTGGTTCGGCGTGTTCCTGCCGAAGACCGCGCCTGCCCCGGTGCTCGACGAGCTGAACCGCCAGGTCAAGGCGATGCTGGAGCGCGACGACGTCAAGAAGAACATCGCCGGCATGGGCGCGCGCGCCGACTACGGCACGCCCCAGCAATTCTCCGGTTTCGTCGATGCCGAGACGAAGAAGTTTGCCGCGATCATCGAGAAGGAAGGCTTGCAGATGGAGGTCAAGTAGCAACCGCCGCCACGATCGTTCGTAAGCATATTGCGCCTCCTACGACGACTTGTTGATCTTCTTGACCTTGGCGTCGGTTGCTTCAATCGACATCGCCAGTTCCAGGATCGCCTTCGAGAGCAGCTCGATGGCCTCCGTCTGATCCTGTGACTTGGAAGCGCGGAGCGCGTAGTTCCGTGCGGATGAGAGCGACATCGATTGATCTCCGTGTTGTTCGCGTCTGGTTCTCGGCGGATATCGTTGGCGGAAAGTCGAACAGTTCGGCAAGCACGCCGAACCAAGCCCATGCAGAAATAGAAATCCCGCGGCTCGCACCGCGGGATTTTGCGCTTCAGTCGTGCCGCGCCGCTCAGTGCGCCAGGATCGCCAGCAGCAGCAGCGCCACGATGTTGGTGATCTTGATCATCGGGTTCACCGCCGGGCCCGCCGTGTCCTTGTAGGGATCGCCGACGGTATCGCCGGTCACCGCGGACTTGTGGGCGTCAGAGCCCTTGCCGCCGTAGTGGCCGTCCTCGATGTACTTCTTGGCGTTGTCCCATGCACCGCCGCCCGAGGTCATCGAGATCGCGACGAACAGACCGGTGACGATGACGCCGAGCAGCATGGCGCCGACCGCGGAGAAGGCCGCCGACTTGCCGGCTGCGCCACCGCCAGCGATCGCGTAGATCAGGAAGTAGACCACGATCGGCGACAGCACCGGCAGCAGCGACGGGATGATCATCTCCTTGATCGCCGCCCGGGTCAGCAGGTCGACCGCCTTGCCGTAGTCGGGCTTGTCGGTGCCCTGCATGATGCCGGGCTTCTCGCGGAACTGACGGCGCACTTCCTCGACGATCGCACCGGCGGCGCGACCGACCGCGGTCATGCCCATCGCACCGAACAGATACGGCAGCAGGCCGCCGAACAGCAGGCCGACCACGACGTAAGGATTGTTCAGGGAGAAGTCCGGGTTGACGCCCTTGAAGTAGGCATGGGCGTTGGCGTCGCTGATGAAGAATTTGAGGTCCTGGTTATAGGCCGCAAACAGCACCAGCGCACCGAGACCGGCGGAGCCGATCGCGTAGCCCTTGGTCACCGCCTTGGTGGTATTGCCGACCGCGTCGAGCGCGTCGGTCGACTTGCGCACTTCCTTGGGCAGCCCCGCCATCTCGGCAATGCCGCCGGCGTTGTCGGTGACCGGCCCGAACGCGTCGAGCGCGACGATCATGCCGGCCAGCGCCAGCATGGTGGCGGTCGCGATCGCGATGCCGAACAGGCCGGCCAGGCTGTAGGTGACCAGGATGCCGGCGATGATCACGATCGCGGGCAGCGCGGTCGCTTCCATCGAGACCGCGAGACCCTGGATCACGTTGGTGCCGTGACCGGTGACCGAGGCCGAGGCGATCGACTTCACCGGGCGGTAGTCGGTGCCGGTGTAGTATTCGGTGATCCAGATGATCAGGCCGGTGACGACGAGACCGACCACGCCGCACCAGAACAGCGCCATGCCGGTATAGTCGACGCCGTCGAGCTTGCCGAAGCCGACCAGCCAATTGATCACGAGCGCGACGCCGACCAGCGACAGGATGCCGGTGGCGATCAGGCCCTTGTAGAGGGCGCCCATGATGGACTGGCTCGCACCGAGCTTGACGAAAAAGGTGCCGATGATCGAGGTGATGATGCAGATACCGCCGATCGCGAGCGGCAGCGTCATCATGTTCACCAGGATCGGCGTCTTGGCGAAGAAGATCGCCGCGAGCACCATGGTGGCGACCGCGGTCACCGCATAGGTCTCGAACAGGTCCGCCGCCATGCCGGCGCAGTCGCCGACGTTGTCGCCGACGTTGTCGGCGATGGTGGCCGGGTTACGCGGATCGTCCTCGGGGATGCCGGCCTCGACCTTGCCGACGAGGTCGCCGCCGACGTCCGCACCCTTGGTGAAGATGCCGCCGCCGAGACGGGCGAAGATCGAGATCAGCGAGGCGCCGAAGCCGAGCGCCACCATGGCGTCGACCACGGTGCGGCTGCCCGCTTCCAGACCCATGAACTTGACCAGCACCATGAAGTAGATGGTGACGCCGAGCAGCGCGAGACCGGCAACCAGCATGCCGGTGATCGCGCCCGCCTTGAAGGCGAGCTCGAGGCCGCCGGCGAGCGAGGTGGTTGCCGCCTGCGCGGTGCGGACGTTGGCGCGCACCGAGACGTTCATGCCGATGAAGCCGGCAGCCCCCGACAAGATGGCGCCGACCGCAAAGCCGATCGCCACGAGCAGGCCCAGGAAGTAGGCGAGCACCACGAAGATCACGATACCGACCATGCCGATCGTAGTGTACTGCCGCCGCAGATAGGCCTGTGCGCCCTCGCGCACCGCGGCCGCGATTTCCTGCATGCGGGCATTGCCCGCATCCGCGTTCAAGACCGACTGCGTCGCCCAGATCGCGTAGACGATGGAAAGCGCCCCGCAGAGCACAATCAACCATAAAGCTGTCATGTTGCCTCAGATCCTTGATGTAACCCCCGCGCCTTCTTGTGCCGCTAGGGGGCGGCAGGCGCTTATTTTGCGAGGACAATCCTCCCCAAAAACGGATTGCCTCAAATCGGGCGCGACCTTGCCAAAATCGTTACCGCTGCGCAACGCCACCTGTGGCCGAAAACGCCGATATCGGCAGCTATTTAGAAGGAAAATCGGCGCCATCAGGCGCGGGAAGTCTCGCGCTCGTTGCGTTCCGTCGCGTTTTCCTAACGCGAACCGGTGCCCACTTCGCTCGGAAACGCTCTAGAAATGGCTGTAGGACAGCCGCTTCAACTTCAGTTCCCGGCCCTGCCCGTCAAGGAAGCTTGGTGGCGACAAGCCTGCGATCAGGCCGCCGATTGCGGTTACCGCGACCTTGGCCTGCCGTGCGTCGCGCAGAAACGCGTCGACATGATCGCTCGGGATCGCGCACAAGAGCTCGTAATCATCACCGCCGGCCACCAAGGTCTCGATACCGATCGCCTTGCGCACGAGCAGCCCAGCGGCTGCAGACGACAACGGGACACTCGGCACATTGATCACGGCCGCCACACCACTGGCTGCGCAAAGCTTCGCCAGATCGCCGGCAAGACCGTCGGACACATCCATCGCGGCGCTGGCGTGGGTGCGGACGGCCTTGGCCAACGCGTTGCGCGGCTGCGGAACGCGGTAACGGGCGGCAAGAAAATCCCGCCCGACGACATCGTCCGCCAGGGCCGCGGCGACCGGGCCACCCCGGAGCACATCGAGGCCGAGCGCGGCGTCTCCGATTGTGCCGGTGACGAACACGCGGTCGCCCGCCTGTGCCCCCGCGCGATGCACCATCGTGCCCTGCGGCACCCGGCCAAACGCGGTGATCGAGATCATCAGCGGCCCTGGTGTCGAGACCGTATCGCCGCCAAGCAGCGGGCAGCCGAAATGCGCGGCGTCCTCGCCGAGCGCCCGGGCAAACGGCTTCAGCCAGGCCTCCTCGGCGCCGCGCAGCGCCAGCGTCAGCACGAAGCCTGCCGGCACCGCGCCCTTGGCGGCGATGTCGGAGAGGTTCACCCGCAGCGCCTTGCGCGCCAGCGTATCGGGCGGATCATCGAGAAGGAAGTGCACGCCCTCGACGATGGCGTCCGTGGTGACCACGATGTCCTCGCCATCAGCCCTCAGCGCGGCGGCGTCATCGTCGAGCCCGAACGCACCCGGATCGGTCGCGAGCGGCTTGAAATAGCGCGCGATCAGGGAGTCTTCGCCGGATATCGGTTTGTCGCTCTGCGTCACGATAGCAGCCCCGTCATCCTGAGGTGCGAGCGGAGCGAGCCTCGAAGAATGCACGGCCCCAGCCGGGCCGCCGCCCTTCGAGACGGCCGCTGCGCGGCCTCCTCAGGGTGACGGTCAAGCGATCATATGTCTCCACTCAGCTCCGCACAAACTCGTCGCCGCGGAACTGGCGCGCGATCTGGTCGAGCACGGCGTTGACCATGCCGGTTTCGTCCTTTTCGACGAACGCGTGCGCGACGTCGACATATTCGGAGACCACCACCCGGCCCGGCACGTCCTTGCGATGCTCCAGCTCGTAGGACCCTGCCCGCAGCACCGCGCGCAAGATGGCGTCGATCCGCTTCAACGGCCAGCCCTTCGACAGCGCCTCGTCAATCAGCGGATCGAGCTTGGCCTGGTCGCGCACCACGCCAGAGACCACGTCGCGGAAAAACGCGGCTTCCGCCGGCAGGTATTTCTCGCCCTCGACCTCGTTGCCGAGCCAGTGGCTCTCGAACTCGGCGAAGATGTCGTTGATGCCGGCGCCGCCAATGTCCATCTGGTAGAGCGCCTGCACCGCCGCGAGCCGCGCCGCGCCGCGCCGGTTGGCTTTTCTGTCGGGAGCTTTCGCGGGCTTCTTGTTGTCAGCCATGGTCAGGCCTTTGCCAAGCGGCGTTTGATCCGCAGCATCGCCAGCGCCGCGCGCGCCGCGTCGCCGCCCTTGTTGAGTTCGCTGGCACGCGCCCGCGCCCAGGCCTGCGCCTCGGTGTTGACGGTGAGGATGCCGTTGCCGAGCGGGAATTTCCGGCTGACGGCCAAATCCATCAATCCGCGCGAGGACTCCTGCGAGACGATTTCGAAATGGATAGTGTCGCCGCGCACCACGCAGCCGAGCGCGATCGCCGCGTCATAAGGCTTGCCGTTCGTTTCAGCCGCATCGATCGCGATCGCGATCGCCGCCGGAATCTCCAGCGCGCCCGGCACCGTGATCACGTCATGGCTGGCGCCTGCGGCCTTGATTTCGGCAAGCGCGCCTTCCAGCAACGCATCCTGGATGTCGTCATAAAACCGCGCCTCGACGATCAGCACGCGTGCGCCGGTAATGTCGGTCTGGTCCTTCAGGGGTGCGCGCCGCGCGTCAGCCATTGCAATACCAATCGGAACTTGGGGAGGAGTTGTGCAGCGTTTTAGGCGCAGCAGGGGCTAAAGCCAAGGGCAATACTGGCCCGGATGTCACCGCGATCAGCCCGATTTTTCAGGCCGGGTTCGCCTGCAATGCATAGGCCCCGGGACTGGAAATCGCCCCGAAGCGAATAGGCAGATAAGGATGCCTGCCTCGGCCGCAATGCGCGGGCCGAAGCTATTTCATCTCCGACAGCCGCGCCGCGTAGCGGGCCATCAGATCGACCTCGATATTGACCTCGCTGCCGGCCTTCCAGCCGCCCAGGGTCGTGACAGCAAGCGTGTGGGGGATGATCAGCACCGAAAATGTCGCGTCGTCGACCGTATTCACGGTCAGCGACACGCCGTCCAGCGTGATCGAACCCTTCGCCGCGATGAAACGCGCCAGTTCGCGGCTGGTTCGCAGCTCGAAGCGCGCCATGTCGGGCAGGTCCTCGCGCTTGACGATGGTGGCGATGCCGTCGGCATGCCCGGCCACGATGTGACCGCCGAGTTCGTCGCCGATCTTGAGCGCGCGCTCGAGATTGAGCCGGCCGCCCTGCGCCCAGTGCTTGGCGGTGGTCATGCCGAGCGTCTCGGCCGCCGCATCGACATCGAACCAGGTCTTGCCATCGGCGGTGCCGGAGGCGACGACGGTGAGGCAGACGCCGTTGCAGGCGATCGAGGCGCCGTCGGCGATCGTGGTCTGGTCGTAGTCGCAGGCAATCCGCATCCGATGCAGTTGCCCCTGCGCTACCTGCTTCAGGCTGGTGATCTCACCGATATCGGTGACAATTCCGGTAAACACAACAAAACCCCTTACTCTTCGTCATGCCCGGGCTTGTCCCGGGCATCCACGTCTTGGCCGCACGCTAGAAGGAAGTCGTGGATGGCCGGGACAAGCCCGGCCATGACAGCCTACGAACGATCATAGATCGTCAAAACATCTTCACCGAGGGTTTCGCTAGCACGAAGCCGGAAGGCGGGCGACTGCGTGATTGCGTCGAGCGGCATTGCGTCCAGCGCGGGAACGCCGTCGGCACCGATCGCATCAGGTCCGCGCAACAGCCAGATTTCATCGACCAAGCCCGCTGCCACGAAAGAATTTGCCACGCGCGATCCGCCCTCGACCAGCAGCCGCGATATCCCCTTCTCCGCCAGCGCATGCAGAACGGCCGGCAGATCGAGCCCTTCAGGCGCACTGACGGCGACGCGGATCACCTGCGCGCCGGCGGCGCCGAGCTTCACCGCGGCAGGCGCCTCCGCCATGTCGGAGGTCAGCACCCAGAGCGGCGTCTCGCGCGCCGAATGAACCAGGCGGCTGTCGCCTGAAATGCGCAGCGCGCGGTCCAGCACCAGGCGCACCGGCGAGCGCGCCGCCATCCCCGGCAATCGGCAGGTCAAGAGCGGATCGTCGGCCTTGACCGTGCCGATGCCAACCAGGATCGCGTCGCTCTGCGCGCGCAGCAGATGCACCCGGGTCCGCGCGGCCTCGCCTGATATCGCGACCGGCTTGTGGCCGCTGGCAGCGATCTTGTCGTCGGCGGACACCGCGAGCTTGAGGATCACATGCGGGCGCTTGTCGCGGATGCGGCGGAAGTGTCCGGCATGGTCGCGCGCAGCTTCCGCCGCGCACAGCCCGACATCGACCGCGATGCCGGCGGCGCGCAGCTTGGCGTGCCCCTGCCCCGCGACTTCCGGATTGGGATCCTCGATCGCCGAGACGACGCGGGCGAGCCCGGCCGCCACCACGGCATCCGCACAGGGCGGCGAGCGGCCGAAATGCGAACAGGGTTCGAGCGTCACGTAGAGCGTGGCGCCGCGGGCGGCGTCGCCGGCGCGCCGCAGTGCCTCGACCTCGGCATGCGGGCGGCCGCCTGCTTGCGTCCAGCCGCGGCCGACGATCACGCCGTCCTTGACGATGACGGCGCCGACCGCCGGATTGGGCCAGGTACGCCCGAGCCCGCGCCGGCCAAGCGCCAGCGCCAGCTGCATGAAGCGCAGATCGGCCGCCTTTACCGCTTCCTTGGCCTCTTTGGCCTTCTGCGCGAACTGGTCTTCCAGAATGCGGAAGATCATTTGCGTAGCGTCGCGAGCCGCGGGTCCTCTTCGCCGGTCAATTCGTCGAGCACGGCCTCGAAGTCCTTGGCCTCGCGGAAGTTGCGATAAACCGAGGCGAAGCGCACATAGGCGACGTCGTCGAGCTGGCGCAGATGCTCCATCACGATCTCGCCGATCGCCTCCGAGGAGACCTCGGCTTCGCCGCCGCTTTCGAGCTCGCGCACGATGGTCGACACCATCTTCTCCACCCGCTCGGATTCCACCGGGCGCTTGCGCAAGGAGATCTGCAGCGAGCGAACCAGCTTGTCGCGGTCGAACGGCACGCGGCGGCCGTTGCGCTTGATGACGGTCAGCTCGCGCAGCTGCACCCGCTCGAAGGTCGTGAAGCGGAAGTTGCAGGCCATGCAGACGCGACGCCTGCGAATGACCGCGGAGTCCTCGGTCGGACGCGAGTCCTTGACCTGCGTGTCGAGAGAATTGCAGCTCGGGCAGCGCATCCGACGGGACCTCTACACGAGCATGATCCGGAAAAGTGCGAAGCGGTTTTCCGAAGAGATCATGCTCAAAAAAACGAACGGGCCTTACTGATAGATCGGGAAGCGATCGGTCAGCGCCTTGACGCGCTCCTTGATCGCGGCCTCGACCAGCGGCGCCTTGCCGTCCGGCGACTGCGCCAGCGCGTTCAGCACTTCGGCGATCATGCCGCCGACCTGCTTGAACTCGGCGACGCCGAAGCCGCGCGTGGTCGCCGCCGGCGTGCCGAGGCGCAGGCCGGAGGTGACGAACGGCTTCTCGGGATCGAACGGGATGCCGTTCTTGTTGCAGGTGATGGCGGCGCGCACCAGCGCCTTCTCGGAGATGTTGCCCTTCAGCCCCTTCGGCCTGAGATCGACCAGCATCAGATGGTTGTCGGTGCCGCCGGAGACGATGTCGAGGCCGTGGCCGCGCAGCGTCTCCGCCAGCGCCTTGGCGTTCTCGACCACGTTCCTGGCGTAGACCTTGAAATCCGGCCGCAGCGCTTCGGCGAACGCCACCGCCTTGGCGGCGATGACGTGCATCAGCGGACCGCCCTGCAGGCCCGGGAAGATCGCCGAGTTCAGCTTCTTGGCCAGCGTCTCGTCATTGGTGAGGATCAGGCCGCCGCGCGGGCCGCGCAGCGACTTGTGCGTCGTCGTGGTGGTGACGTGGGCGTGCGGCACCGGCGAGGCATGCACGCCGCCGGCCACGAGGCCCGCGAAATGCGCCATGTCGACTAACAGATACGCGCCGACCGAGTCCGCGATCTCGCGGAAGCGCTTGAAGTCCCAGGCGCGCGAATAGGCCGAGCCGCCGGCGATGATCAGCTTCGGCTTGACCTGCTCGGCCTGTTTCTGCACCGCGTCCATGTCGATGATCTGGTCCTCGCGGCGCACGGTGTAGTGCGCGGCCTTGAACCACTTGCCGGACATGTTGACCGGCGAACCGTGGGTGAGATGGCCGCCGGCCGCGAGGTCGAGGCCCATGAAGGTGTCGCCGGGCTGCAGCAGCGCCAGAAACGCCGCCTGGTTCATCTGGCTGCCGGAGTTCGGCTGGACGTTGGCGAAGCCGGCGCCGAACAGCTTCTTGGCACGCTCGATCGCCAGCGTCTCGGCGACGTCGACCCACTCGCAACCGCCGTAGTAGCGCGCGCCCGGATAACCCTCCGCGTATTTGTTGGTCATCACCGAGCCCTGCGCCTCCAGCACGGCGCGGCTGACGATGTTTTCGGAGGCGATCAGCTCGATCTCATGACGCTGCCGGCCGAGCTCGCCCTTGATCGCGCCGGCGATCTCGGGATCGGCCTCGGCGAGGGTCGCCGTGAAGAAGGAATCGGGCGCGGAAGCGGTCTTGGTGGATGAGGTCATCGGCGAAATATCTCCACCGCCGCAAGCCTTTAGGCAGGATGCGGACGGTCACGAGTGGCGGTCGAAGCTGGTTTCAGAGCGTTATCACATCGTCCTAAAATGGCCAAGCGGTTGCGGTCCCTGCCGGTCAATTATGCCAGATATGGTGGGGATGGCGGGGATTGCCAGCCGGCCGGCTGGCGGCCCCGCCACCCGGTTCCAGCCGCCCGGCCAGCACAGTTGAGGCGGCCGCCGAATGGAACGTGACGCCCCCTTCCCGACGTGCGGGGCTAACGGACAAGACGACCGGCACCTCGAGGTTTGCAAGCGCTGCTCGCGCAACCACGCGACATCGGACTCGCTTGATCGCGACGCGCGCGATCGCGATGCATTGACTCACGAGACGGCGAGACGATTTTTGAATCGTTCGATTTTTGAATCGTTCAACACTGGATCGATTCAAAGCTCTCACGCGATGCGTGCAATTGCGCGTCATGCGTCGTTGTCTCCCGGTCACACAGCGAAGCTTTGCGCGCAACTTCGACAGCTTCTAACCGCGCGCAGGCTGCTCGCGAGAATCACCGTGATAACGACTCGCTCAAGATTTTTTTACGGAGCGTGGAATAAATGTCGTGCAGGTGGATTCGGCCGCAGCGGTTTGCCGCTTCGGTTGTCGCGGTGCTTTCGGTTGTCGGTGCGGACGATGTCTTCGCCCAGACGCAATTGCCGTCCGTGACAGTCGAAGCGCCGCAGCGGCAAGCGGCGCGATCGCAGCAGCCCTCGCAACGAACCGCACGCCCGCGCAGCGCCTCCCGCCGCGCGACGGCCGCCCCGACGGGCGCGCAGCCGCAGGTCGCTCAGCAGCCCGCGGGCGCCGGCGGCGGGCACGAACGCGCCAATGGCCCGGTCACCGGCTATCTGGCGCGGCTGAGCGCCAGCGGCACCAAGACCAGCACGCCGATCATCCAGACGCCGCAATCGGTGTCGGTCATCAGCGCCGAGCAGATCCGCGACCAGAAGATCGTCAGCAAGTTCGACGAGGTGCTGCGCTACACGCCGGGCGTCATCGGCGGCACCTATGGCGCCGACTTCCGCAACGACTGGTTCATGATCCGCGGCTTTCCCGCGCAGAACGAGTCGCTGTTCCTCGACGGCCTGCAGCTGTTCTACACCTCCTATGCGAGCTGGAAGCTGCAGCCCTTCAATCTCGAGCGCGTCGAGGTGCTGCGCGGTCCGTCCGGCATCCTGTATGGCGGCTCGGCGCCGGGCGGCCTCGTCAACGCCGTGAGCAAGCTGCCGCAGGCCGAGCCCATTCGCTACATCGAGACCGGCGTCAACAATTTCGGCAACGCCTATACCCAGTTCGACATCGGCGGCACGACGGCGCAGCCCGGCAATGGCCAGGTGCAGTACCGCCTGGTCGGCCAGGCCCAGGGCGGCGGCACCCAGACCGACTATGTCTACGACAACAACTTCTTCTTTGCCCCGTCGGTGACCTGGCGGCCCGATGCGGACACCAGCCTCACCGTGTTCGGCATGGCCTCGCACAGCAACACCCGCGCACTGAACTTCCTGCCCTATGTCGGCACCGTCACCAACGCGCCGTTCGGCCGGATTCCGACCAGCCTGTTCGTCGGCGATCCCAGCGCCGACCAGTTCCGCCGCGACCAGCAGATGGTCGGCTACCAGTTCCAGAAGAGCGTGACTGACAGCGTCGATTTCCGCCAGAACGCGCGCATGGCGCATGTCGACGTCTATTATGCCGGCCTCTACGGGCTCGGCTATGCGACGACGCCGGCCGCCGCCGACATCACGCGCGGCAATTTCTACACCCGCGGCATCGCCACCCAGCTCAACCTCGACAATCAGCTCGAATACCGCTTCACCACCGGCGCGCTGCAGCACACCGCGCTGGTCGGCGTCGATCTGAAATATTACGGCATCGACGACCGCCAGGGTTTTGGCATGGGCACGAATCTCAATGTGCTCAATCCGGTCTATGGCACCAACCTGCCGTACAGCGGCCCGCTCTATCAGAACGGCTATCTCGCCCAGGGCATGGCCGGGCTCTATCTGCAGGATCAGGTCAAGCTCGACCGCCTGACGGTGGTGCTGTCCGGACGCCAGGACTGGGTCGATCTCACCAACAACAACCGGATCGGCGCGTCCCAGGGCCGCGACGACAGCAAGTTCTCCGGCCGTGTCGGCGCGATCTACAATTTCGACAGCGGCGTTGCGCCCTACGTCTCCTACATGACGGGCTACAACCCGGTGATCGGCACCACCGCGGCCGGCCAATTGCTGCTGCCGGAAACCTCCGAGCAGACCGAGGTCGGCGTCAAGTACGAGCCGGTCGGGCTCAACGCACGGTTCGGCGTGGCGTATTTCGACCTCAAGCGCAAGAACGCGCTGACAACAGATCCGAACAACCCGCTGTTCCAGACCCAAAACGGCGAAGTCACCTCGCGCGGCGTCGAGCTCGAGGCGGTCGCCAACATCACGCGCGATTTCAAGCTGGTGGCGAGCTACACCAATTACGAGCTGTTCGTCAGCAAGGACCTCAATCCCGCGCTGATCGGCACCGTGCCGACCAACGCGCCGCGGCAGCTCGCATCAGTCTGGACCGACTACACCTTTCGCGACGGCCCGCTCACGGGCTTCGGCTTCGGCGGCGGCGTGCGCTATGTCGGCTCGTCCTTTGCCGACACCGCGAACACTGCACGCGTCCCGGGCGTCGTGCTGGGCGACCTCGCCTTGCATTACGA